>DATDMD010000024.1:0-11029 GCA_036518975.1 Baekduia sp. | reverse complement strand
ACGTCTTCGTCGGTGCGACGGAAGAGCGCCGCCAGGGGGCCCTCCCGCATGCTCGCGCGCTTACCGCTTGCCATTGGCGAGAACCTCCGTCGCGAGATCGCGATAGGACTGGGCGGCCATCCCGTCCGGATCGTACTTCAGCACCGACATGCCCTTCACGGGCGCCTCCGCGAAGCGGATCGTCTTCTTGATGCGCGAGGCGAAGACGCGGTCGCCGAAGTTCTCCTCCAGGATCTCGATGGCCTCCTTGGCGTGAACTGTGCGGGTGTCCATCAACGTGGGCAGGATCCCCTCGATCTGGACGTCCGGGTTCAGGTTCTCCCGGATCATCTGGAGGGTGTTCTGCAGCTGGATCAGGCCCCGCATGGATAGATACTCGCACTGCACGGGGACGATCACCTTGTCCGCGGCCGTCAGGGCGTTGATCGTGAGCAGCCCGAGGCTCGGAGGCGTGTCGATGCAGCAGAAGTCGTAGTCGTCCTCGATGACCTTCAGCGCCTTGGACAGCGAGCGCTCGCGGCCGATCTGCGCGGACATCGCGATCTCGGCGCCGGCGAGGTCGATCGAGGCGCACGCGACGTCGATCTCGCGCGTGCGGATGACGTCGGCGATGGGCGTGTGATGGACGAGCACGTCGTACATCGAGGTCTCGACCGTGTCCGGGTCGATCCCCTGCGACATGGTCAGGTTGCCCTGCGGGTCCATGTCGATGCACAGGACGCGGTTGCCCTTCTCGGCGAACGCGACGGCGAGGTTCAGGGTCGTCGTCGTCTTGGCGACGCCGCCCTTCTGGTTGGCGAAGGCGATGACCTTCATCGGGGTGCTGTCTCCCTCTTCACGGAAGGCTCCGTCGTGGTCGGTTCGGGACCCATCGCGAGGGGTATTCGCAGCCGCGTTCCCGATTCCTCCCGGGCGCGTGCCTATGTCGGGCGTCTACACGCGGACGTCGATGCCGTCGTCGTCGTCCGCGGGCGGCTTGGCGTCGGCGCGTTCGAGCGCCTTGAGGAACTCGCCGTCGACGAAGGGCTCGGGCGGCTTGGCGAAGGTCCGCTGCAGCAGGACCTCACCGAGCGTCGGCCCGCCGTCCGGGAAGCTGGACGAGACTGACATGGTCAGAGCCGCATCGGCCAGCCGGCGCCGGGCTGAAGGAGCCGCACCGGCTTCTGGACCATCGGTCTACGCCTGGCGGGACACTAGGGTCTTGGACGGCCCGCCATGCACGACCTCCTCGCCAAGCCGCTGCTCGTCGTCACCGGGAAGGGCGGCGTCGGGAAGTCGACGGTGGCCGCCGCGCTCGGCATGGCCGCCGCGGCGCGCGGGCTGCGGACGATCGTGGCCGAGGTCGCGGCGCGCGACGACGTCTCGCGCGTCCTGTCCGGCGGCGGCCGGGTCCCGACGTTCGTCGAGCGCGATCTCGGCGAGGGCCTGCACCACATCTCGATCGACCCCCAGTCCGCGCTGGAGGAGTACGTCCGCGACCAGCTGCCGCGCGGCGTCTCAGACCTGCTGGCGTCCTCGCGCCTGTTTGCCTACCTCGTGGCCGCGACGCCGGGGCTGCGCGAGCTGCTCACGGTCGGCAAGGTCTGGGAGCTGGCCCAGCCGGACCGCCGGACGCCGGGCGCGCATCCCTACGACCTGGTGATCCTCGACGCGCCGGCGACCGGCCATGGCGTCGCCGTGCTGACGGCCCCCGGGACGTTCGCCTCGGCCGCGCGGATGGGGCCGGTCGCGCGCCAGGGCGGGAAGATCCACGCGATGCTGACCGACCCGGAACGGACGGCGATCGTGGCGGTGGCGACCGCCGAGGAGATGCCGGTCAACGAGACGATCGCGCTGCGCGCCGCGCTGCGGGAGGAGCTGGGGCAGGACGTCGCCGCGGCGGTCGTCAACGGCGTGCTGCCGGCGCGCTTCCGGGGGCGCGAGGTGGCGGCGCTGGAGGCGGCGGCGGCGGACGCGGGCGCCGCGGGCCCGGCGGCGCGTGCGCTGCGGGCCGCGCGCACCGAGGTCGCCCGTGCCAAGGCGCACCGCGCGCAGGTCGCGCGGCTGCGGCGCGGGCTGGGCGGCGGCATCGAGGTCCGGACGCTCCCCTACCTGTTCGACCACGAGGGCCTGGCGGCGAGCCAGCTCGCGCGGTTGGGCGAGGAGCTCGTTCGATGAGCGATCTCTTCCAACGCCTGGAGGGCAAGCGCGTCGTGGTCTGCGCCGGCTCCGGCGGCGTGGGCAAGACCACCACCTCGGCGGCGATCGCGATGGGCCTGGCGGCCCGCGGCGCGCGGGTGTGCGTCGTGACGATCGACCCGGCCCGGCGGCTGGCCGACGCGCTCGGGATCGAGCAGCTGGGCAGCGAGCCGCGGCGCGTGGACGACGCGCGGTTCGCCGGCCACGGCATCGTCATCGAGGGCGAGCTGTGGGCGATGATGCTCGACCCCAAGCGGACGTTCGACGAGCTGATCGAACGGCTGGCGCCGGACGAGAAGTCCCGTGACGACATCCTGGACAACCGGATCTACCGCGAGCTGTCCAGCGCGGTCGCCGGCTCGCAGGAGTTCACCGCGGTCGCCAAGCTGTACGAGCTGGACCGCTCCGGGCAGTTCGACGTCATCGTGCTCGACACGCCGCCGTCGCGCAACGCGCTGGACTTCATCGACGCGCCCGACCGGCTGACCGGGTTCCTGGAGGGCAGGGCGCTGCGGCTGTTCCTCCTGCCCTCGGGGCTGGCGGCGCGCGTCGTGGGACGCGGGACCGGCGTCGTGTTCGGCGTGCTGCGGCGGGTGACCGGCGTCGACCTGATGAACGACCTCAGCGGGTTCTTCAGCGCGCTCAGCGGCGTGCTCGACGGGTTCCGCGAGCGCGCGGCCGGCGTGAAGGCGCTGCTGGCCGACGCGGCGACGACGTTCCTGATCGTGACCTCGCCCGAGCGCGAGCCGGTCGAGGAGGCGATCTTCTTCCGCGGCAAGCTGCGCGAGGCGCAGCTGCCGTTCGGCGGGCTCGTCGTCAACCGCGTGCACCCGCTGGCGCCCGGCGACGTGGCCGTCGACCCGCAGGTCGTGGCGACCGCGCTGGACGGCGACGCGGCGCTGGCGCGCAAGGTCGTCCGGACGCTGGACGAGTTCCGCCTGCTCGCGCGGCGCGACGCCGGCCGGCTGGAGTGGCTGGCGCGCGAGGTCGGCGACCAGGACCCGATCGTCGTCCCCCACCTCGACGGCGACGTCCACGACGTCGACGGCCTCGTCCTCGTGCACCGTCATCTCTTCGCGACCGGCGACGATCGCGAGGCCTTGCTGAACGAGGCGGCCTTTTGAGTGGTCGGGACGGCGACGGCTACGCCTGGCCGCCGCTGGCGCTGATCGCGTGGCCGTTCGACCAGGGCCGGCCCGACTTCGGGATGGGCGCCGGCGCGTCGCTGCTGGCCGGCGACCGCGAGCTGCACGACGCGCTGGCCAGCGCGGGCTGGGCGCCGACGCTGGAGCGCGTGCCGCCCGCGGCCGACGTGGTCGGCGGCGAGGTCACCAAGATCTTCGACCTGCTGCGCGTCCACGCCGGCGCGGTCCGGGCCGCCGTGCGCCGCGGGGCGTTCCCGCTGGTGCTGTCGGGCGGCTGCATCAGCGCGGCGGCGACGGTGGCGGGCGCGCGGCGGCACGCCGAGGCGGTCGGGACCGTGTGGATGGACGCGCACGCCGACCTCGACACGCCCGACGACAACCTGTCCGGGTCGATGGACGTGCAGTCGCTGTCGCTGCTCACCGGCGCGGCGTGGCCGGCGCTGGCGGCGACGATCCCCGGCTTCGCGCCGCTGGCCGCAGGCGACGTCCTCGTCTACGGCGTCCGCGACCTCGCCGACTACCAACGCCTGCAGGTCGAGCGCAGCGCCGTGCGGACGTTCGACGCGGATGCGCTGACGACGCTGCCGCCGCGCGTCTACCTGCACGTCGACCTCGACGTCCTCGACACCGCGGTCGGCCACGCCAACCGCTACGCCGCGCCCGGCGGCCCGTCGCTCGCGGCGGTCCTGGCAGCGATCGACGCCACGTTCGACCACCGCACGGTCCTGGCCGCGGCGCTGACCGCCTACGAGCCGTCCGCCGACCGCTCCGGCACGATCCGCGCCGCCGCGCACGAGATCGCGGCCCGGATCGCGAAGCGGGCGCTGGAGCAGCGCTAGACGATCGTCCGCTGGCGCTCGTCCTCTTCGGCGAGCATCTCGTCGGCGACCGCGCGCAGGTCGGAGTCGAGGTGGCCGCAGAGGACGTCGCGCAGGAGCGCGCGGAGCCAGCTGGTGAGCTCGTCGACGAGCGGCTCGAGCGCCGGGTCCTCGGGGGCGACGCCGGCGACGACGGACCGCTCGAGCGAGACGAGGTGCGCGATGCGCTCGGTCACGGTCGCGCGGGACTCCGGGATCGCGCACAGCGCCGCGACGCGGCCGGCCAGGCGTCCGGTCTGCGGGCCCTCGGGCTCCAGCAGCGCGCGCAGCGCGAGCAGGACGTCGGTCAGCGCCTCGGAGGGGCGCGGACGGTCGGTCGCCAGCTCGAAGCGTCCCAGCGCCCACGCCAGCTCGCCGCTGCGCGGGGTACGACGGCCGATCAGCGACAGGAACGCGCGCAGCTCGTCCTCCTGCTGGGCCGGGACGACGCAGACGCCGCGCGTCCGCGCGCCGGCGCCCAGCGCGAACGGCTGCCACGCGCCGCCGCCGGTCCGGGTCCAGGCGGTCCGCCCGAGCGTGAAGCCGGTGGCGTCGTACAGGCGCAGGCCGGTGAGGAGGCGGCGCAGCCGGACCTGGGCGTGGCGCAGCGGGGCCTCGTCGCCGGGCGCGGCCTCCCACGTCAGCCGCGCCAGGACCACCTGGTGGCCGTCCTCGCGCTCGCGGCGCGCGTCGGCCGGCGCGTCGAGCGCGACCTCCGCGTCGGCGCGCACGAGCGTCAGGCCCTCGCCCAGCGCGATCTCGGCCGACGTCAGCGCCAGCCCCATGATCGGCGCGACGACCTCGGTCAGCGCGCGCCCGTCCATGACGATCGACTCCAGCTCCTCGTAGGCGCGGTCAAGGCGCTCGGGCGCGAGCTCGAAGTCGCTGGACTCCTCGAAGACGCGCGTCAGGAAGTGGCGCAGCGTGGCCTCGGCGCGGGCGCGCGGCTGGGCCGGGAACCGGGTCTCGCCGCGCGCGACGAGGTACGTGTCCAACCCGCCGCACGCGGCGAGCGCGTGGACGGCCGGCGCGAACGACGCGAGGCGCGCGAGCATCGACAGGCGCTCGTCGATGAAGCTCGCGGTCAGCGGGCGGTAGCAGTAGAGCGGCGCCTCGCGGCGACTGCCGCCGAGCTCGACGACCTCGAACGGGACTTCGGCGCCGTCGGCGGCGTCGGATGCAAGCTGGAAGGCGGCCTCCTCGGCGAACGCCGTCAGCGCCGCGTGGAGCGGGCGGTTGCGCATGCCGGGACGGTTCGTCCCGGCGGCGGGCTTCCCTCCATCGCGCACGAAGCGTTGCAGGGTGTCCGACCGGTTTGCAGCGGAGATGGAGCTTCACCCGGGCGAGCCCGTGCATGGGCGCGCCCAGGGTGAGGAACGCGCGGGGGCGACGCCGAAGACCGGGGACAGCTGATGTCCCTCCGCCCTGCTGTCGCGTTCCTGCTCGCCGCGCTCGTCGTGGCCGTGCCGGCGCGCGCGGAGGCGTCGTCGACGTCCTCGACGTCGTCGAACCCGACCGGCGGCACCAGCTACAAGAGCTCTCCACACGGCGGCACCGCGGCACAGGCACAGGCGTCCCAAGGGGCGCCTGTGCCGACCGCGACGACTCCGGGGAGCACCACGACGCCGGGGACGACGACCACTCCCCTGCCGGCCGCGACCGTCGGGCCCAACGGCCAGGCCGTCGCCCCCGCGGGCGCGCCGCCGCAGGTCACGGCGCTGATCGCCGCCGGCAATCAGATCGCCTCGTTGCCCTACAAGTACGGCGGCGGCCACGGCGACTTCGTGGACACGGCGTACGACTGCTCGGGCTCGGTGTCGTTCGCGCTGCACGGCGCGGGGCTCTTGGACACCACCTTGGACTCGACGGCCCTGTCGCTCTGGGGCCACGCCGGTCCCGGCCAGTGGATCACGGTGTATGCCAACAAGACGCACACCTATCTGATCGTCGCCGGACTCCGCTTCGACACGAGCGGCCAGAAGAAGGCCAACACCCGCTGGCAGGCGGCGCCGCGCAGCAGCAAGGGCTTCAAGATCCGGCACCCGCTGGGCCTGTAGCGGCGCCTACGCCAGCGCCCCCTTGGCCCACCGCGCGCACAGCGCCAGCCCCGCCGCGCGCGCCGCGAAGCGCGCGTCGGCGTCGACCGGCGCGTCGCCGCCGTAGGCCATGATGTCGGTCGCCGCGCGCCCGGCCTCGGCGAGGCAGAAGACCGTCAGCCAGTCGTACTTGACCGCGCAGGCGGCGATGGCGCGGCGGACGTCCTGCTCGGTGCCGCGCCAGTCGGCGTCGCGCAGCCCGCCGATGTAGGCCTCGGTCGCGCGCTCCGCGATCGCGTCGAGGTCGCCGTGGTCGAAGAACAGGTCGAAGACCGCGTCGGGCACGAGGTTGGCGACGTCCTCCCCCACCGCGCCGTCGCCGGTGAACGCCCAGTCGATCAGGACCGGCGTCCCGTCGTCGCGCATGATGATGTTGTTGGGCCACGCGTCGAGGTGGGCGACCGTGCGCGGCGCGTGCTCGACCAGCGCCAGCAGGCGCTCGCGGTGGGCGTGCAGCGCGAGCAGGTCGCGGCGCAGCGCGGGCGGGAAGTGCGCGCGCATGAGCGGCCGCGCCCACGCGTCGTCGTCGTGCAGGAGCGCCCAGTCGACCGCGCGCGTCGTGCTGTAGCCGCGCAGGAAGCCGCGGCTCAGCCACGGGTGGTCGGGCTGCTCCGGCCGGCCCTGGGCGCGCCCGAGCGCGAGCGCGGTGGCCGCGAGGTCGTCGATCGTCAGCGTGTCCCGATGCCGGCCCTCGACGTGCTCGAGGACGAGCTCGACGTCGCCGCCGTCCAGGTCCTTCAGGTCGATCAGCCGCGGCGCGGCGAGCCCGAGCCGCGCCGGCAGGTCGGTGGCGTAGACCAGCGCCTCGCGCCGCCAGGAGTTCCAGGCGCACGGATCGTCCGACGACGCCCAGTGCGCCGGCCCGCGGTCGTCGCGGCCGGTCAGCACCTTGTGCACCCGATCGCCGTCGCGCCAGACGTCGGCGGTGACGGCGTTCATCCGGTTGTGCGTCAGCTCCTCGCGCGCCACGCGCCAGGACACTAGTGTCCTGATGCGGAAGTTCGGCCGCAGCAGGCGGGATGCTCGGCCCCGGCTGACGGCCGTCGATGACAGCAGGTGAACCCCTGGTTCATCGAGGATCAGCGGCGGACGTCAGACGGCGGCGAGCGCCCGGATGCTGCCGTCGAACTTGCGCATCAGGACACTAGCCGCCGGGCGCGGTCCCGCCCGACGTCCCGGTCTTCAAGGACGAGGACTTGCGCACGGCGCGCACGTACAGCGCGGCGGCGGACGCCTTCGCGGCGCCCGTCCCGGTCCTCGGCGTCAGCCGGTACAGGCCGGGGTGCCGGAGCGCCACGTGGGCGGAGAACGCGGGGCGGCGCGGCTTGATCGTCGTCGTGGCGACCTTGCGGAACTTGCCGTCCGAGCCCTGCTTCTCGACTGTCACGACGACCGGCGCCAGCGGCCGCACGGTCCCGGACACCGGCAGCGAGCGGCCGGCCTTCACGCGCGTCGTCTGCGCCTTGGCGGTCAGCATCGGCGTGCAGCCGACGTGGACGCCCGCGGTCGCCGACGTCGTCGCGCCGGTCACGGCCGCGCGCGCCCGGACCAGCCCGGCGGCGCGCCACACGACGTTCGCGGTCCAGGCGCCGTCCGGCCCGGAGGTGGCGTGCGCGACGGTCACCCAGCCGCTCTGGCCCTGCTTCTGCACCAGGACGGGCTGGCCGGCGATCGCGGAGCCGTCGGCGCGGCGCAGCGTGCCGCTCACCTCCAGGCTCTCGCCGTAGACCACCGTCTTGACCGGCGCGGCCATGTTCAGCGCGATGGTCGCGACGGGGACGGCGGGGGCGATCGCGGCGGTGCGCCGGCGCAGGTCGGGCAGCTGGCCATACAGCGCGTCGCCCGGGCACGCGGTCGCGTCGCCGTCGCGGTGGCCGCTGATGCGCTGCAGCGTGACCGGCGTGCCCGACTTGTAGCGGTTGTCCTCGCCGCCGGCGCTCGTCAGGACGACCTCGCCCGTGACCGGCGCGCCGTGCAGCGCCATCTTCCAGGCGATGAGCCGCGACAGCGCGGTGAGCGCGGCGTCGGTCTGGCCGACGTCGGTGAACGTCCCGATGTTCGCGATGCCGGTCGAGTGGGAGTTGTAGCCCTGCGCCTGGGCGCCGATGACGGCCTGGTCGATCCCGCCGGCGCGGCCCTCGAAGACCTGCCCGTACTTGTCGACGACGAAGTTGTACCCCAAGTCGTTCCAGCCGTTGACGTCGCGGTGGTACTTGGCCATCGACAACACGATCCCGGCCGAGTCCTCCGGCGCGTAGTCGTTCGCCGAGACCGTGTGGTGGACGAACGCGACCTGCACGTCGCCGTAGTCGGGCGCCGCACGCGGGATGACGCCGTCGCCGCCCCACGCGCTGCGCGGGATGATCGTCGGCTGCGCGCCGGCGGCCTGGGCCGCGTGCGCGCGCATCGGCCGCACGAGGCGCCGGGCGCTGTCCGGGACCGCCACGAAGCGGACGTCCAGCGCCCGCGTGGGCCGCCGGGTCGCGCGCAGCTGCAGCTCGTCGGCGCCGCCGGCCCAGACCGGGTCCGACGCGTGCGCGCCCGTCCCGGTGTCCGGCCGGTGGTGGTGGCCGGCGCCGAGCGGGACCCAGGGCGACCAGGCGCCGGCGCGGCCGGCGCTTCCGGCAGGGCGGACGCGCACCTCCAGGCCGAGGCCGCCGCGGTCGGCGCCCGCGACGCCGAGCAGGTCGAAGCGCGCCGGCGCGCGCAGGACGCCGGTCGTCAGCGCGCGGCCGGCGAAGGCGTCGCGCGCCACGCGCAGGCCGAAGCCGCGCGCGGTCGGCACGGCGCCGCGGCCCCAGGCCGGGGCCGCGGAGGCGACGACGGAGGACAGTCCGGCGGCAGCGCCCAGCACGAGGGCACGCCGCCGCGTGAGCGGCGGGGCGTCCACCAGCCCGAGGCTAGCCACCGGCTCCCGGGCCACAAGGCGTGCACGCTTCCATGCCATCCCCCGTTGCAACCCGACCGTCGCCCACGGGTTGCGAATGGGAACGCAAGAACTGGGAAAGGAGCGCGTTGTCGCTTCTGAGCTTCCCGACACAGGACGTAGGGGTACGCCTGATTGGAGGAGGTGGCGGCGGGCCGGGAGCCCGTCGCCCACCCTCGCGGCCCGAGGGCGTCCGGGTCCTAGAGCGCGGCGGCCGCGACGGGCCTGGGGGCGGCGTCGTCCGCGCCGCACTCGCCGCCCAGCCACGTCTCGCCGTAGGAGCGCATGTCGTCGATGATCGGCAGCAGCGCCTGGCCCTTGTCGGTCAGCGCGTACTCGACCCGCGGCGGCACCTCGCCGAACGTGTGCCGCTCGACGATCCCCTCCTCCTCCAGCGCGCGCAGGCGCAGCGAGAGGGTCCGCGGGGAGATGCCGGCCAGCGACCTCTCCAGCTCGCAGAAGCGGGAATGGCCCTCTGCGAGATCGCGGATCAGCAAGAGGGTCCACTTCCCGCAGATGATGTCCGCCGTCTGGCAGACAGGACACGTGGGATCTACGGGCATTCACCCATGACTATACCGAGTGAAGTGCCCGCAGCCCCTGTGCTCAGCCGCCGAGGAGGTTCCCCAGGCCGCCGCCGCTGCCGTTCGTCGGCCCCGCGGTGACGCGGCCCTCCGACGGCTGGACGAGCACCCAGCCGGTGCCCTGGAAGCCCATCTGGACGGTCTCGCCCGAGGACTTGCCGATCAGGTTCTTGACCTTGAAGTCGGTCTTCAGCGACGTCGTGACGCCCTGCGACCACGTGATCGCGGCCTGCGCGTCGGCGTAGGTCGGCGCGCCGGCGACGTTCAGCAGGACGGGCGGGCCGTCGGACAGGATCGCGACCCAGCCGGTGCCCTGCAGCGCCGTGTTGTACAGGCCGCCGCCCATCATGCCGCTCGTGCCCTGGACGCGCTCGATGTCCCAATCGATGTCCGCGTCGAACGCGAGCAGGTTGGGGCCGTTGACGGTGATCTTCTCGCCCTCGAGGTAGACGAGGTGGACATCCTGGGCCTGGTCGGCCAGGAAGACCTCGCCGCTGCCCGTGAGCTTCATGAGCTCCTGGCCCTCGCCCGTGACGGCCTTCTTGAGCATGCGGCTCATGCCGCCGGAGCCGGCGTGCTCGAAGGTCACGTCGCCCTGGTAGGCGACCATCGACCCGAGCTTGGCCTGGACCGTGTGGCCGCCGAGCGACACCTTCAACAACTTCGAGTTCTGAAGGGTGAAGCTGTCGCTCGACTGCGTCTCGTTGTACTGCGCCAGTGTCGTCTGCATGTCGTCGGGCACCATTCCGGACCATCGCCGGACGGGCAAGGCGGGTAGCCGTACGCCGACCCCTAGGGGACGACGGCCGCTAGCGCAGTGCCGAGCCGTACTGCGGCGCGCTGCGCTGGTCCTCGGCCTGGCCGAGGTCGTCCATCGTCGTGCCCTTGCGGCCGTCGGCGGCGACGAGCAGCTTGAAGTCGTGGGGCGAGGACGCGAACTGCATCGCCTCGTCCATCGTGATCCGCCCGGCCTTCAAGTGATGGAACAACGCCTGGTCGAAGGTCTGCATGCCGTAGTAGCCGCCGTCGGCGATGACCTCGGGCAGCTTGCCGGTCTGCCTCGGGTCCATGATCATGTCCTTGACGCGGCCGGTCATGCGCAGCACCTCGCACACGGCGACGCGGCCCTTGCCGTCGGACGTCGGCACCAGGCGCTGGGAGACCGCGCCCTTCAGCGTGCCGGCGATCATCGCGCGCACCTGGTTGTGCATGTGCGGCGGGAAGAACTCGATCAGGCGGTTGA
>DATDMD010000023.1:0-5752 GCA_036518975.1 Baekduia sp. | reverse complement strand
AGCCGCAGCTTGTCGGTGGGGTTGAGCCGCGCGTCGAGGACGACGGCCACGCCGCGCTCCTTGGCGCGCTCGGTCGCGGTCGCCAGGTTGCTGCTCACGATCGGCGCCAGGACCACCAGCGCCAGCGCGATCCCGACGTGGCGCAGCACCAGCAGCCGCGCCGCGTCCTGTGGGTCACGCTCGGGCAGCAGGTCGCCACCCAGGGCGGGGAGCGCGAGACCCATGCCGAGGCCGGCCGCGGCCTGCGGCACGACCGTCCACAGCAGCTGCGCGTCGGGCAGGAACGCGAGCGCGAGGACGCCGGCGCCGACGAGCGCGCACCCGGCCGCCGCGCGGGCACGTGCCTCGCCGCCGATCCGTGAGCCGACCAGCGCGCCGGCGGGAATGACGGTCACCGTGACCGCGGCGTGTAGCGGTGAGATATCCCAACCGGCGACGAGCAGCAGCACGAGCAGGAAGAGGACGGCCGTGAGCGCGGCGGAGACGAGCGCGAGGGCGGCCGCGGGGCCGGGGGAGAGGTGTGGCTCCTCATCGGAATCGATCCCCGCCCGCCCTCGCGGCCGCGTATCGCGATCGGGCTCGCCCAGCGCCACCACCGCGGCGATCGCCGCCACGGGCGCTTGCGCGAAGAAGATCCAGCGCCAGGACAGCGCCTCGGTCAACGCGCCGCCGAGCGCCGGCCCGACCGCGGCCGCCAGCACCGCCGCTCCTAGCCAGAGCCTGCGGCCACGTTTGCCCGCCGCGCCGCCGGGCTCCAGCAGGGCGAAGGCCGCGACCAGCGCCGCCGCGCCGCCGACCGCCTGCACGCCGCGGGCGGCCAGCAACATCCCGAGCGAGCCGCTCGCGCCGGCGACGACCGAGGCGGTCGCGAAGAGCGCCAGGCCCGCGGCGCCCGTACGCGGCGCGCCGTAGACGCGCTGCAGTCGCTCGGCCGGTAGCAGCGTCGCGGCCAGCACGACGGTGTAGACGCCGAGGATCGACGCGACGCCCTCGACCGTCGTGTCGAGCTCCTGCAGCAGCTGCGGCAGCGCGAGCGTGACGATCGACGCGTCTGCGAGTGCGAGGCCCGCGGCGACGGCGAGCAGGATGTGGCGGATGCGCACGGCGGCAGGCTAAGCGACAGCCGCCAGGCGCCACGGCAGTTCCCCGCCGGCGTCGGCCAGCGCGAAGGTCCAGCGCTGCACGGTCTCGCGGTCTGCGCCCTTGCTGCCGCCCAGCACCGCGGCGGTGTCGCGGTCCTCGACGTAGCGGCGGCCCTTCAGCGTTACGACGGCTGTCATCGTCGCGGGCGTCGCCTGCGGGTCCAGCGCGGCGATCGTCAGCGCCGCCACGCGCGCGCCGCGCACGACGACGCGCGTGCGGCCTGAGCCGTCGCCGCCGTAGAGCAAGGTGTCGATCGCGCCGCGGTCGGCCAGCGCCTCGAGCGCGCCGTCGTCGCCGTCGATCGCCTCGACCCATGCCTCGACGGCGCGCCGGGCCGCGACCTCGAGGACGTCGGGGGCAAAGCGGCCGTCGGCCAGCGCGAGGTCCAGCGCGGCGGCCCGGGCGTCGGGATCGAGCTCGGCGGGCGCGATCTCGGCGACCGCGACGCCGGCGGGCAGCGCATCGGCCACGGCGGTCTCGACCAGCGCCGCGTCGGCGACGCGATCGTCGCCCCACGGCACCGCGATCAGCTCGTCCTCGAGGTGGTGCCTGCCCTCGGCCTCGGCCTCGATCGACAGCAGCCGCCAGCGCTCGCCGGGTGGATGCAGCGTCCACCACTCGGTGAGCGTCGTCTGCGGGCTGCTCGCGCCGTCCTTCATGATGGTGTTGCCGTGCTGGTCGACCACGTAGTCGTCGAGCGTTGCGTGGACCCGGACGACGACGCGGTCCTCGTCCTCACCCTCGCGGTTGATCAGGCCGACGTACTCGATGGTCGGTTGCGCCTTGGGCTCGCAGCGGTTCTGCCAGCCCTTGCGGCGGAAGTCCTCCAGCCGTCGGCGCCACTCGACCATCAGGTCCGCGCCGACCAGTGGCTCCAGCGCCGCGATGTCGTTGGCCGACCAGTGGCGCTGGATGTCGATGAACAACGCGGCCGCCGCGGTCCGGACCGTCTCGGGGTCGAAGTCGGCGTCGTCGGTGCTCGCCTCGGCGGCGGCCAGCTCGGTCGCGCGGACACGGGCGGCGCGGCGCTTGCGGTAGCGGTAGGCCTGCCACGCGCTGGTCACGACCACCGCGAGCACGAGCGCGACGATCAGCAAGATCGTGAAGATCGACGCGCCGCCGCCGGCGGTCCCGGCGCCGCCGCCGAACCCGCCGCCTCCACCTCCTCCGCCGCCACCACCGCCGAAGCCGCTGCTGCCGCCGCCCGCGGCGGCCAGGATGGTGCCGAGCAGTCCGTTCATCGAATCCGCAGGGTACGGGTACTCCCTGGAGGACAACGTCCCACCGGAGGTCCCACATGAGCACCGGAGCCATCATCGCGATCGTCGTGATCGCGATCGTCCTCATCGTCCTGGTTGCCGTCGCCTTGCCGCGCTCGCGCGCGCGGGCCCGCGAGCGCCAGGTCGTCCGTCGCCGCGAGGAAGTCGCCGGCGCCCACCGCGAGGTCGCCCAAGAGCGCCTGGCCGACGCCGATCGCGCCGAGCGCGAGGCCCGCGCCCAGCGCGCCGAGGCCGAGCTGCACGAGTCGCGCGCCGCGCTGCACGAGGAGGGCCTCGCCGACGAGGACCTCGCCACCGAGCACCAGCGCTTCGTCCGTGACGGCGACGGCGTGGCCGACGACGACGACGGCGTACGCGATCGCGACGAGGTGGCTCGGGGCGAGCGCGCCCGCGACCTCTAGGCGGTCCGCGACCGCAGCTCCGACAGCGCTCGGCGCTGACGGGCGAAGACGAACTTGACGATCCGCTCGCGCTCGCGATCGGTGAGCCGCTCGAGGCGTAGGCCGCGCAGGCCCCACGCGTCGTCGGCGCGCACCACGCGGCCGAGCAGGTCGATCAGGTCGTCCTCGTCGTCGAGCTCGAAGCGCAGCCGCAGGCGATCTCCCGCCTCCAGCGTGTCGGCGCCGGCGATCAGCACGCCGCCGGCGCTGACGTTGCGGGTGAAGCCGTTGAGCCAGCCGACCTTGAAGCCATCGGGGATGATGGCCACGGGTCGGACGAGGTCGATGCGGACCTCGTCGCGGCGCTGCGGCGCGCGCGGCGGCGCCAGCGGCACGACGGCCTTCAGGAAGTGCAAGAGGTCCTCGCGGACGCGGCCGTGCGGGCCCGGCACCGCGAGCAGGGTGCCGTCGACGCGGTTGTCGCCGGCCAGCGGGACGATCGTCGCCTTGCGCCGATGCAGGAAGCGCAGCGGAACGTCGGGGGTCGCGGTGAGCGCCAGCTCGGCGGCGCCCGTGACGGCGCGTACGACCGTTGCCTCGAGCGTCGCGACACGCGGGACGAGCACGCGGACGCGTTCCTCCTGGCCCCTGCGCAACCCGATCATCTTCTCACGTGCATCGACGGGCGAGGGCCGATCTTGAGGACCCGGTGTGGCCGGCGGGCGACCTGCACTAGCACGCTTGGCGGCCGGGTACAATGCAGGTATGGCAAAGACGCAGCGAGAGCGAGATGCGGCAGCGCGCGAGGCGAAGCTCGAGCGCATCAAGGACCAGGTCGCGACCGGCGATCTGACCGTCCGCAAGATGTCCGACGAGGAGCGCGCCAAGTGGGCCAAGCACCGCGAGGAGACCGAGGTGGCGGCCAGCCCGGCCGATCGCCGTCGTGCCGCCGCGGCCCAGCGCCGTCGCCAGCGTCGCGCCGCGCGCACGCCGTAGCTCCCCCGCTGGGCTGACGTCCAGGGCATCCGCGCGCCGCTAGGGTCCGGCGCGCCATGAAGCTCGCGACGTTCCTTCTCCCGGGTGCCCACGCGCCCCAGGCCGGTGAGGTCCGCGGCGACGCCATCGTGGCGTTTGCCGACGGCGCGACCGTCCTCGATCGCCTCGCCTCCGGCGATCGCGCGCCCGCCGCCGGCGCCGAGTACCCCCTGTCGCAGGTGCGCCTGCTCGCGCCCGTGCCGCGACCGCGAGCGATCTTCGGCGTCGGCCTCAACTACGCGGCCCACGCGAAGGAGACCGGCAAGGAGCTACCCCAGGCGCCGATCATCTTCATGAAGCTGCCCTCCAGCGCGGCGCCGCCCAACGATGATCTCGCGATCCCGGCCGTCATCCGGCGCCTGGACTACGAGGGCGAGCTGGCCGTCGTGATGGGCGCGGGTGGGGCGGTCGCCGGCTACGCGGTGGCCGACGACGTCAGCGCGCGCGACCTGCAGAAGCGCGAGCCGCAGTGGACGCGCGCCAAGGGCTTTGACAACTCCTGCCCGTACGGCCCGTGGATCACGACCGCCGACGAGGTCGCCGACCCCCACGCCCTGCGGCTACGGGCCTGGGTCAACGGCGAGCTGCGTCAGGACTCCTCGACGGCGGACCTGATCTTCGGCGTGCCGGAGATCGTCGCCTTCCTGTCGGAGGCGATCACGCTGGAGCCCGGCGATCTCATCCTCACCGGCACGCCGTCGGGCGTCGGCGCCGGCCAGGACCCACCGCAGTTCCTCACCGGCGGCGACACGATCCGCATCGAGATCGACGGCCTCGGCGCCATCGAGCACGCGATCGCCTAGGGTCAGTGCTTGTCGATGACGCGGTCGATGAGGCCGTACTCGACGGCCTCGTCGGGCTTGAAGAAGCGGTCGCGCTCCATGTCGGTGTGGACCTTCTCGACCGGCTGCCCCGTGTGGTGGGCGTAGATCTCGTCGATCCGCGCGCGGGTCTTGATGATCTCGCGGGCGTGGATCTCGATGTCGGAGGACAGGCCCTCGAAGCCCGAGGAGGGCTGGTGGATCAGGATCCGGCTGTTGGGCAGCGAGTAGCGCTTGCCCTTGGCGCCGCCCATCAGCAGCAGGGAGCCCATCGACATCGCGATCCCGACGCACATCGTCGACACGTCCGGCTTGATGAACTGCATCGTGTCGTAGATCGCCAGGCCGGCGTAGATCGCGCCGCCGGGCGAGTTGATGTAGATCGAGATGTCCTTGTCGGGATCGGCGGACTCCAGGTGCAGGAGCTGCGCCACGATCAGGTTGGCGACCTGATCGTCGACGGCCGAGCCGAGGAAGATGATCCGCTCGTTGAGCAGGCGCGAGTAGATGTCGTACTCGCGCTCGCCGCGGGCGGTTCGCTCGATCACCATGGGGACGAGGGGCATGCCGCGCACAGTAGCGCTCGCCCCGTTCATCGCGCCGTTCGCCGCACCTGAACGGCGTTCCGCCGCGCGTCACGCCCAGAGGTCGTAGGACCACAGAAGCGGCATCGTCAGCGCGACGGGGATGACGCGCTGCGAGGGGTTCACGGACGGACCCGGGATGGACGCCTCCTCCGGACATTCCGCGCCGCACTTTTCTCCCATGTTCCCGGCTCCGTCATGATGCGGGCGTCGGACGGCCCGTCACGGAGCCGGGGCATGGGAGACCCAGACCGCCCAGCGCAGCACACCACGATCCAGCTCTCCGCCGCCCTCGCGGGCGGTGCGGAGGCGCGCGGGCGCCAGCTGGCGCTGCTGCAGGCCGTGGTGGCCATGGCCGACGCGGCCACCGACGTCCGCCAGGACGGCGACGCGCTGCGCGTCACGTTCGCCGATGCCCATGCCGCCGCGCTCTGCGCCGTCGAGCTCCAGCAGCGGATCGAGGCCGACAACCGCACGGCCGCGGTCACCGGCGTCCTGCGCATCGCCGC
>DATDMD010000022.1:0-8702 GCA_036518975.1 Baekduia sp. | reverse complement strand
GTCGCCTTCCGCGACCCGGCCGGGCTGCGGCCCCTGGCGCTCGGCCAGATCGGCGACCGCTACTGCGTGGCGTCCGAGTCGTGCGCGTTCGACATCATCGGCGCGACCTACCTGCGCGACGTCGCGCCGGGCGAGATGATCACGCTCAGCGACCGCGGGATCGGCACGCGCCAGGTCGTCTCCGGCGAGCGCGAGGCGTTCTGCGTCTTCGAGTACATCTACTTCGCGCGGCCCGACTCGCGCATGAACGGCCAGCTGCTGCAGGCGGCGCGCGGCCGGATGGGCGAGATCCTGGCCCGCGAGGCCCCCGCGCCGGGTGCCGACCTCGTCATCGCGGTGCCGGACTCCGGCAACCCGGCGGCGCGCGGGTTCGCGCGCGCGGCGGGCCTGCCGCAGGACGACGGCCTGATCAAGAACCGCTACGTCGCGCGGACGTTCATCCAGCCGGGCCAGGAGCTGCGCAAGCACGGCCTGCGGATGAAGTTCAACCCGCTGCCGGAGATCGTCGGCGGGCGGCGCATCGTCGTCGTCGACGACTCGATCGTCCGCGGCAACACCACGCGTCAGATCGTCCAGATGCTCCGGGACGCGGGCGCGCTGGAGGTCCACATGCGGATCTCGGCGCCGCCGATCCGGCACCCGTGCTTCTACGGGATCGACATGAGCAAGCGCGAGGAGATGATCGCGCACGGCCGGACCCCCGCGGAGGTCGGCGCCGAGCTGGGCGTCGACTCGCTGGCGTACCTGTCGCTGGCGGGCGTGTACGAGGCCGTCAACGGCGACCGCGCACGCCACTGCGACGCGTGCTTCAGCGGCGAGTACCCGCTGCCGGGGACCGAGGCGGGGCAGGGCAAGGACGCGTTCGAGCTTCCGCTCGCCCAGGCGGGCGCGGCGTAGCGACGCGCACTCGCGCGCGCTTCGTGACGGAATCGCGCAGATTCCGCGCCGGGTGTGCGCGGATCGCGGGTCGCCTCCGGACCCGGCGCTAAGGTCCGACGCCCTTCATGGATCTGCGCGCCGCCCTTCAGACCTACTTCGGATTCGCCGAGTTCCGCCCCGGCCAGGAGGCCGCCGTGCGCGCGGCCGTGGCCGACCAGGACGTGCTCGTCGTGATGCCGACGGGCGCGGGCAAGTCGCTGTGCTACCAGCTGCCGGCGCTCGTGCGCGAGGACCTGACGATCGTCGTCTCGCCGCTCGTGTCGCTGATGCAGGACCAGGTCGAGGCGCTGGAGCGGCGGGTGCCGGGCGCCTCCGGGGTCATCAACTCGCAGCAGGACGCGGCGGCGAACGCCGACGTGCTCGCGCGGGCGCGCGCGGGCGCGCTGAAGCTGCTGTACGTGGCGCCGGAGCGGTTCTCCTCGCCCGGGTTCTTGGAGGCGATCCGGCAGGTCCCGATCGGGCTGTTCGTGGTCGACGAGGCGCACTGCGTGTCGCAGTGGGGCCACGACTTCCGGCCGGACTACTTCCGCCTGGCGGACGCGGCGCGGTGGCTGGGCGCGAAGGCGCTGGTCGCCTCGACGGCGACCGCCACGCCCGAGGTCGCGCGCGACATCGTCGCGCGGCTGGGCCTGCGCGAGCCCGCGTTGGTGACGACGGGGTTCGACCGGCCGAACCTGTCGTTCGCGGTCGTGCCGTGCGCGACGACGGCCGACAAGCACGCGCGGATCGCCGCCTCGCTGCGCGAGGAGGGCGCGACGCCCGCGATCGTCTACGCCGGCACGCGCAAGGCGTGCGACGCGCTGGCCGAGCGGCTCGGGGTCGACCTCGGCGTCGAGGTGCTGTCCTACCACGCGGGCCTGGGCCGTGCCGAGCGCGCGGGCGTCCAGCGGCGGTTCATGGCTGGCGAGGCGGACGTCGTCGTCGCCACCAACGCGTTCGGGATGGGCGTTGACAAGGCGGACGTCCGGACGGTCGCGCACGAGGTCGTGCCGCCGTCGGTGGAGGCGTACTACCAGGAGGCCGGGCGCGGCGGCCGCGACGGCGCGCCGGCGCGGGCGCTGCTGTTCGCGGAGAAGCGCGACAAGTCGCTGCACGTGTTCTTCATCCAGCGGTCGGAGGTCAGCGACGCGCTGCTCGACCAGGTCGCGGCGCGGTTGTTGGAGGCGTCGGTCGACGGGCGGTTCGACGTCGCCCTGTCGTACCTGGACGACGAGGCCGAGCGGGTCCGGGCGATCGTCGGCCACCTCGCGCGTGCGGGCGTGATCCAGCCGGCGCCGTCGCCGATGGACCGCGTGCGCGGCCGCGTGGTCGGCGAGTACGACGGGCGCGCGCGGGCGCTGGCGCGCTCGTCGGCGGCCGACGGCCAGCGCGCGCGCTGGAAGCAGTACCGGTCGGTCTGGGCGTTCGTGGAGGAGGACGGGTGCCGTCGCGCGCGCGTGCTCCGGCACTTCGGGGACCCGGCGGCGCCGGCGCCGCTGGACGGCGTGCCGTGCTGCGACGTGTGCGATCCGTCGCTGGTGCCCGACGCGCCGTCGCGCGCGCTGGCGGGCGGCGCGGGCGGGCCCGGCGGGCCGGCGCGGGTCGGGACCGCGAAGCACGAGTCGATCGACGGCGCGATCCTCGCGGTCGTCCGCGCCGCCAAGCCGTCGATCGGGCGCACGCGCGTCGCCGAGGTGCTGCGCGGCGGCCAGGCCAAGCCGCTGCTGCGCAACGGGTGGGACGGCCTGCCGGAGTACGCGACGTACGCGCACCTGACCAGCACCACCGTGTTGAACCGCATCGACGCGATGGTGGACGAAGGGCTTCTGGACAAGACCGAGGGTCCGCGGCCGGTGCTGCGGCCGGGCCGCGCCGCGCCGCCGCCGGCGGCGCCGGACGGCCAGTCGTCGCTGGCGATCGAGGCGGCGTGATGGCTGGCGCGTCGCGCCTGCGCGCGCCCCTCCGCGCGCGATGAGCGGGCAGCAGCTTCGGGTCGGCGTCCTGGCCTCGGGCAGCGGGACGAACCTCCAGGCGATCCTCGACCACGTCCACGGCTACGAGGCGCGCGTCGTCGCCGTCGTCTCCGACAAGGTCGACGCCTATGCCTTGGAGCGCGCCCGCGGGGCCGGCGTGCCGACCAGCGTCTTCCCGCGCGACGCGTTCCCGGATCGCGCGCTGCGCGACGGCGCGATCGGCGACTGGCTGGAGGAGCAGGGCGTCGAGCTGGTCGTCCTCGCCGGCTACATGGCGATCCTCGACGCCGCCTTCATCGCCCGCTTCCGCGACAAGATCATCAACATCCACCCGTCGCTCCTGCCGGCCTTCCCGGGCCTGGCCGCCGTCCAGCAGGCGATCGACTACGGCGTGAAGCTCATCGGCGTAACCGTCCACTTCGTCGACGAGGGCGTCGACACCGGCGCGATCCTCCTCCAACAGGCCATCGAGCTCCCACCGGCGGCTGACGCCGGCTCAGCCCTCACCGCGCTCCGCCCCCTCGAGCACGCCCTGCTCCCGGAGGCCATCCGCCTCATCGCCGCGGGCCGCGTCCACCGCGACCCATCCCACCCTCGACAAGTGCTCATCGACCATGGCTAGCCCACTCGTTGCAAGCAATTTGCATGCTGAACATGCAAACCCCTATCATCCCCACATGGCCAACGTCCAAGTTCGCGATGTCCCCGACGACGTGCACCGGCGCCTGAAGGCGCAGGCGGCGATGGCCGGGCAGTCGTTGAACGAGTTCCTGCTGGCGCGGATGAAGGACATCGCGAGCGTTCCGACCGTGTCGGAGCTCGCCGAGCGGATCCAGGCGCGCTCGCCCTACGACGGCCCCTCCAGCGCCGCCGTGATCCGCGAGGAGCGCGATCGCCAGTGAGGGTCGTGGACGCCTCGGTGCTGTGCGACTTCCTCCTCGGCCGGCCGTCAGCGGTGGCCGCGGTCAGCGGTGGGCCGGACGAGGAGCACCAGTCGCTGCACTGCCCGGAGCTCATCGAGACCGAGACGCTCAGCGCGCTCCGCCGCCTGGTCCAGCGCGGCCACCTGGAGCCACGCCGCGCCGACGAGGCCGTCGCCGACCTCGCCGACGTCCGCCTCATCCGCCACTCCCACGCACCTCTACGCCCTCGCGTCTGGTCCTTGCGCGACAACCTGACCAGCTACGACGCGACCTATCTCGCCCTCACCGAGGCGATCGACGACAGCATCCTCCTCACCGGCGACACCGGCCTCGCGTCCCACGCCCGCGAGACACTGGGCGCCGAACGCGTCCACCTCGTCGGCTGAGCGGCCGGCGACCGGCCGCCGCTGCGCCTGGAGCGAGGGCGGTGTGGTGCGTCCCCTGGTCGGCTGAGCGCGGCGCGACTCGCCGCATCGTCTGGAGCGTCGCATCGCCTGAACCGACGGCGGTGGTGCGTCGGCACGGTCGGCTCAGCGCGGCGGCCGGCCGCTTCGTCTGGAGCGCGGTAGCGAAACCCGCGCGCCAGACGGAGCGGCCGTGAGCCATCCCCTGGGCCGCCCGCCGCGTCCCCATCCCAGGTTGCGGCGAGCGGCCCGGGAAGCTGTGTCAGTCGTCGCCGCCGGACGCGTGACCCGGCATCCGGCTGCCGATGGGGTCGTCGCGCTGGGCGGTGGAGGTGGCGGCGTCGTCGTCGCTCGACGCGGCGGCGTCCGACGAGTCGGAGCCGGCACCGTCGGTCTCGTCCGGCGACTCGTCGGCGCTCTCCGCCGCGGCGGCGCTGCCGCCCTCGCCCTCCGGCGTCGCGTCGTCCTGCGTCGCTCCGTCGCCGGCGCCGTGCTCGCCGACCGCGCCTTCCGGATCCTCGCCCTGTCCCGGTGCGCCGCGGGTCTCCTCCCAGTCGCCGGCGACGGCTTCCGGGTCGGCTTCCTCGCGGCGCGCCGAGGCGGCCTTGTGCGCGTCGGAGATGTGGTCCTCGAGGCGGCCGAGGCGGTCCTCGAGCTCGTCGGCGGCGTGCTCGATCTGCTGCGCCGCGTCTTCGCCGGGTCGGCGCTCGGTCATGCCGACGACGTTCCCGCGAGGCGCGATTTCCACACGCGGGTCAGGCGTCGTGCCAGACGGGCCGGACGGTGATCGACGACAGGCGCCAGCCGGCCGCCGTCCGGACCGCGTCGAAGGCGTACGTCTCGCCGTGCTGGTGGTGCTCGCCGCGGCCCGGGCCGTCCACGAACGTGACGACCAGGTTGGCGCTGAGCGAGGCCGCGTCACCGTCGACCTCCGTCAACACGTTGGCGATGACGTGCTGCGTCGGCACCGCGTGGTTGCGCCGCGCCTGCGCGACGAGCGGCTCGACGCCGGTCGCCTCGCCGCCCGGCGTGGAGACCCGGACGTCGGCGACGAACAGCCCGGCGGGCTCGTCGCGCGCGCCGCCGTCGAGCCAGCGGCCCAGCCGCGTGACGAGGTCGCCCAGCTCGGCGCGGTCGGTCAGGCCGCGCAGCGCGGCGTCGGCGGAGGAGAGGGAGAGGGTGGACATCGCGAGACGCTCCAATCGGTTGGTGACTACAACGTTGGTCGCGCCAACGCTAGCACACGAACCGTTGGATCCACCAACGCCGGTACGCTCCCGCCCATGAACGACGAACGCGACGCCCCGCCGCGCCTGTGGGCGCTGCCGAGCTGGCTCGTCTCCCGCGTCGCGCTGAGCGCCGGCCGGATCGTCACCGGCCGCCTCGCGGCCGCGGGCGTGCGCCGCAAGCACTTCTCGGTCCTGGTCGCGCTCGACGACTCCGGCCCCTCGTCGCAGGCCGCGCTCGGCCGCCGCCTCGGCCTCGACCGCAGCGACCTCCACGCGGTCGTCGCCGACCTGGAGCGCGACGGCCTGATCGACCGCGAGCGCGACCCCGAGGACGGGCGCCGCAACCGCGTCCGCCTCACCGCCAAGGGCCGGACACGCCTGCGCCGCCTCGACGCGCAGGTCGAGCAGGCCCAGGACGACCTGCTGGCGCCGCTGACCGCCGCCGAGCGCGCCGAGCTGACCCGCCTGCTGACGCGCGTCGTCGAGCACCACGCCGGCACGTCGGCCGAGCGCGCCGGCTGGGGCCGCGCGGAGTAGCCGCCGCCCGGCGTGCCGAGATGGCGGGCGCCGCGGTGGGGCTGGAGGCCGAGCAACCGCCGGGCCGCGCCGCGCCGCGCCGCGCACATGAACCGGCAGAAGCGTGACGGCACGCCCCGCCGTCCCGCCCTCCCCGCCCAGCGACCGAATACCATCGCCCCCATGGCCTCCGAGACCTCGCCCGAAGCGCCGACCGCGCCCGGCGCCGTTCGCATCCAGCGTGCGCTGCTGTCCGTGTCCGACAAGCGGGGGATCGTGGACTTCGCGCGTGGGCTCGCGGAGCTCGGGGTCGAGATCGTCTCGACCGGTGGCACCGCCACGGCGCTCACGGACGCGGGCCTGCCCGTCCGCGCCATCGACGACTTCACCGGCTTCCCCGAGATCATGGACGGCCGGGTCAAGACGCTGCATCCCAAGCTCTACGCCGGCCTCCTCGCGGTGCGCGACAACCCGCGGCACCTCCAGCAGGCCGACGACAACGACATCGAGTTCGTCGACCTCGTCTGCGTGAACCTCTACCCGTTCGAGCGCACGGCGGCGAAGAGGGGCGTGGGGGAGTCCGAGGTCATCGAGAACATCGACATCGGCGGCCCGACGATGATCCGCGCCGCGGCCAAGAACCACGCCTACGCGGCGGTGGTCACGTCGCCCGAGTCCTACGACGCGATCATCGAGGAGCTCCGCGACGCCGGCGGCACGCTCTCCATGCCGACGCGCGAGTCGCTCGCCGCCGAGGCCTTCGCCTACACCGCGCGCTACGACACCGCGATCGCGCGCTGGTTCGCCGAGAAGTCGGAGGACTTCCCGCCGCTGTTCATCCGCGCTTACGAGAAGGTCCTCGACCTGCCCTACGGCGAGAACCCGCACCAGCGCGCCGCCTACTACGCGCAAGTGGGCTCTCGGGCGACGGTCCTGTCGCAGGTCAAGCAGCACCACGGCAAGCAGATCTCCTACAACAACATCCTGGACCTCGACTCGGCCCGCGCGATGGTGCGCGACTTCGAGGTCCCGGCCTGCGGGATCGTCAAGCACAACAACCCGTGCGGCGTCGCCCTCGGCGCTTCGCCGTTCGAGGCCTACACCAAGGCCTTCGCCTGCGACCCCATGTCGGCCTACGGCGGGATCATCGCCCTCAACCGCCGCGTCGACCGCCAGACCGCCGAGCAGCTGCACCAGCAGTTCATCGAGATCCTGATCGCGCCCGGCTACGACGAGGACGCGCTCGAAGTCCTCACCCAGAAGCAGAACATCCGGATCCTCGAGGACCAGGAGCGCCGCCTCCCGGCCCTCGGCGAGCCCGACATCCGCCAGGTCACCGGCGGCCTGCTCGTCCAGGACCGCGACTCCACCCGCGACGAGCGCGCGGACATGGAGGTCGTCACCGAGCGCCGCCCGACCGAGCAGGAGTGGGCCGACCTGCTGTTCTCGTGGCGCGTGTCGCGCGTCGTGAAGTCCAACGCCATCGTCATCGCGCGCGACCTCGCGACGGTCGGGATCGGCGCCGGCCAGATGTCGCGCGTGGACTCGGTCCGGCTCGCGGTCGAGAAGTCCCAGGCCGAGAACCTCAACAACGGCGCGCTCGCCTCCGACGCCTACTTCCCGTTCGCCGACGGCCCGCAGCTGGCGATCGACGCCGGCGTCACCGCCGTCATCCAGCCGGGCGGCTCGATCCGGGACCCGGAGGTCGTCGCGGCCGCCGACGAGGCCGGCATCACCATGGTCTTCACCAAGCGCCGGCACTTCCGGCACTAGCGATGGAACGCCTCGGCAGCGACCCGCCCGGCCCGTACGAGGCCACCGTCGGCTACGCGCGCGTCGTGCGCTCGGGTCAACATGTATGGGTCGCCGGCTGCACGTCGGTCGACGAGAACGGCTTCGTCCACGGCACGACGCCGGGCGAGCAGATGGCGCTCGCGCTCCAGAACGTCGTCACGGCGCTCGAGCGGGTCGGGGCGTCGGCGAACGACGTCGTCCGGACCCGCATGTTCACCACCGACATCTCGCGCGCCGACGAGATCGGCCGCGCCCACGGCGCCGTGTTCGGCGACATCCGGCCCGTCACGGCGATGTACGAGGTCTCGGGCCTGATCGACCCGCGCATGCTGGTCGAGGTCGAGGCCGACGCGTTCGTCGAGCAGTGATTCGCCCCACGAGCAGGGCCTTCTTCTTCCGTCCGGCGCGTCGCGCAACCTTCGCCGCCGCGTGACCGCCACGAAGTCCACCGCCCGCCACGGATTGCGGGCGTGGCAGGTCTCCGCGCTCGAGGCGATGAGCACATGGGAGTCGGGGCCCTTCCTGATCTCTGCGGCGCCCGGCGCGGGCAAGACCCGCCCGTCCATCGAGATCGCCAACCGGATGCTCAAGGCCAAGCTGGTCGACCGGGTCGCGATCGTCTGCCCCACGACGCCGCTGACGCGCCAGTGGTCGATCGCCGCCGGCCGCCTCGGGCTCAACCTCGTCCCGGACGCCAACGAGCTGGTCCCGCCGCGCGACTTCCAGGGCGTCGCCGTCACCTACGCGAAGATCGCGATGGTCGCCGCGAAGTGGGGCGCGCAGTGCACGGGCCGGACGCTCGTCGTCGCCGACGAGGCGCACCACCTCGGCGAGGAGCTCGCGTGGGGCGAGGGCTTCGCGCTCGCCTTCCGCAACGCGGCCCGCTGGCTGCTGCTGTCCGGGACGCCGTTCCGCTCCGACACCACGCCGATCCCGGGCGTGCGC
>DATDMD010000021.1:0-4008 GCA_036518975.1 Baekduia sp. | reverse complement strand
CGACGCCGAAGTAGACGGTCCAGAACGGGCGCGGCGCCTGCGCCGAGCGCATGATGCCGCCCATCGGCCGGCCCTCGGTCGCGATCGACCAGTACACGCCGCCGCTGGCCTCCACCGGCGTGATCTCCCAGCCGAACAGCGCCGCGTAGAACGGCGCCGCCGCGTCGGCGTCCGCGGTCTGGAGGTCGTTCCACGCCCACGCGCCGTCGGAGTTGACCAGCTCGGCGCCCTCGAAGCCGCCCGGCTCCCACAGCAGGAGCACCGCGCCCTGCGGGTCGGCGAACGCGACGCCGCGCCCCACCGCGGGGATCGTGAACGGCTCACCGATCAGCGACCCGCCCAGCGCGACGACGCGGACGGCGGTCGCGTCGAGGTCGTCGACCCGGACGTACGTCGTCCACGCGGGCGCCACGCCCGCGGCCTGCTGCTCGACGCTCAGCTCGATCGCGCCGGCGACGAACGCGCCGTCGCGGCGGAACGCCGTGTAGCCGGGAAGGAGATCTTCGGCCTCCCAGCCGAGGACCGCCGCGTAGAAGGCCTTCGAGCCTTCGCGGTCGGGCGTGACGAGGTCGACGGCGCAGAAGGTCCCGGCGGCGTAGCTCGTTCGGAGGGCCATGGCCCTCGACGCTACCGGCCGTCCACGACAGCGTCGAGCGCGCGGCGCACGTCGGCGACCAGGTCGGACGCGTCCTCGACGCCGGCGCTGAAGCGGATCAGCCCGTCGGGGACGGCGTCGGTCCCCCAGCGCCCGCGGCGCTCGGCGCTGGAGTGCACGCCGCCGAACGACGTGGCCTCCGCGACCAGCTCCGCCGCGTCCAGGAAGCGTTGTGCGACATCTTGGTCGGCGAGCGTGAACGTCAGCACCGAGCCGAAGCCGGGCCAGCGCACGTCGGCGACGCGGCCGTCGTCGCGCAGCGCGGCGACCAGCGCCGCCGCGTTGGCCTCCTGGCGCTCGAGCCGCAGCGCGAGGGTCGCCAGCGAGCGGTGCGCGAGCCAGACCTCGAACGGCCCCGGGATCGCGCCGGCCAGCGAGCGCCAGCCGCGGATGCCGGCCGCCAGCGCCGGGTCGCGCGCGGCCGCGTAGCCGAGCACGAGGTCGGAGTGACCGGTGAGGTGCTTCGAAGCACTCGCCATCGTGACGTCGGCGCCGAGGTCCAGCGCGCGCTGGCGCAGCGGCGTCGCGAGCGTCCCGTCGACGACCAGCAGCGCGCCCGCGGCGTGGGCGGCGGTCGCCAGCCCCGCGACGTCCAGGACCTCCAGGCCGGGGTTGGACGGCGTCTCGACCCAGACCACGGTCGCGCCGTCGGTGGCGTCCCGGAACGTGGCGTCGCTCGACGCCACCAGCCGGACCTCGACGCCGCGCGGGCGCAGGTGGTCGGTCGCGATCGTCCGGACGCCGGGATACGCGTCGTGCGGCGCGACGAGGACGTCGCCCGGCTTGAGCAGCGGCAGGAGCACCGCCGCGACCGCCGCCATCCCAGACGACAGGACGACGGCCTCGCCGCCCTCCAGCTCGCCCAGCGCGGCCTCATAGGCGGTCCACGTCGGGTTCCCGGTCCGGCCGTAGCCCTCGGGTCCCGCGTCGCCCATCCAGTGGTTGGCGGCCTGCAGCGTCGGCCCGGGCAGGAACGGCGCGCCCTGGCGCGCGGCGGGCAGCCCGGCGTGCGCGGCCCGCGTCGAGTCCCCGCTCACGCCCGCGGGCACGAGTCGAAGCCGGCGGACTTGTGCGCGGCGTCGCAGAACGGCTTCGTCGCGGAGTGCCCGCAGCGGCACAGCGCGATCGACCCCTCGGCCGGGACCTCGAAGACCCCGCCGTCGGCGTCGATCAGCCGGACGGGCCCGGTGACCTTGTACGGCCCGTTGTCGCGGACCTTGATCTCAACCATGCGCTCAGCCTAAGGGCGGGCCGAGCGCGCCGCCCTCAGGCGTGCTCCTTGCGCTCCTCCACGACGCTGCGCAGGTGCTCGACCACCGCGGGCGTCGACTTGCGCAGCTTGCGGATGTCCCAGCTCGTCAGCGTCACCAGCATCATCGGCGACGTCGCCACGACCGTCGCGTTGCGCTGCGAGCGCTCCAGCACGCCCATCTCGCCGATCACGTCGCCCGGGCCGAGGTCGGCGATCGTGTCGCCGCCGCGCTCGACCGACGCGGTGCCCTCCTCGATCGCCAGCACGTCGTAGGAGTAGTCGCCTTCGCGGACCAGCTCCTTGCCGGCCGGCACCGACACCTCGGCGGCCAGGGCCGCGATGTGGTCGAGGGCGTCGTCGTCCAGGTCCGCGAAGACCGGGATGCGCTTCAGGCGTGCACTGTCCAAGGGGGTTCTCCTCCGCTCACGTTCGTCTCGGGACTTCAGCGAGCCATCCTTCCCCAAAAAGGCGCGTTAAGCCACAGGCAACGTCGAAGGGCGGCCACGCGGGCCGCCCTTCGAGGCACTGCTCAACTGTGGAACGGAGACCGCGCTACCCGACCTCGGGCGTGTCCGAGCGCGACGCGTCGGGCTCGCCCGGGAGGATCTTCTCCTCCGGGGCCTCGTCCGCCGAGCCGCCGCTGGCGCCCACGCCGACCGGCTTGGGGGCCTTCTTCGGCGCGACGACCGACAGCGTGACCTCGGGATCCTCGCCCTCCGGGGCCTTGTCGACCATCACCGTGCCGCCGGGCACCAGCTCGGCGCGCAGGACGAAGTCGGCCAGCGGGTCCTCGATGTAGCGCTGGATCGCGCGGCGCAGCGGCCGGGCGCCCATCGACGGGTCCCAGCCCTTCTCGACCAGGAGGTCCTTGGCGTCGTCGGACAGCTCCAGCTGGAGCTCCCGCTCGGCCAGCGACGCGCGGATGCGCCGCAGCAGCAGCTCGACGATCGTCTTGATCTCGTCCTTCTGCAGCTTGTGGAAGACGATGACGTCGTCGATGCGGTTGAGGAACTCAGGCCGGAAGACCTTCTTGAGCTCGCCCATGACCCGCAGCTTCATGTCGTCGTACGTCATGCCCGTCTCGTCGTCGCTGACGGCGAAGCCCAGCGGCGTGTTGCGAGCGATCTCGGAGGCGCCGATGTTCGACGTCATGATCACGATCGCGTGACGGAAGTCCACGGTGCGCCCCTGGGAGTCGGTCAGGCGACCGTCCTCCAGGATCTGCAGCAGGATGTTGAAGACGTCCGGGTGCGCCTTCTCGATCTCGTCGAGCAGGAGCACGCAGTACGGCTTGCGCCGCACGGCCTCGGTGAGCTGGCCGCCCTCGTCGTAGCCGATGTAGCCGGGAGGCGACCCGACGAGGCGCGACACCGCGTGCTTCTCCATGTACTCGGACATGTCGATGCGGATCATCGAGTCCTCGTCGCCGAACAGGAACTCGGCGAGCGTGCGGGCCAGCTCCGTCTTGCCGACACCCGACGGTCCGAGGAACACGAACGAGCCCGTGGGGCGCTTCGGGTCCTTCAGGCCGGCGCGCGAGCGACGGATCGCCTTCGAGATGACCTCGACGGCGGCGTGCTGCCCGATGACGCGCTTGTGGAGCTCGTCCTCCATGCGCATCAGCTTCTGGGTCTCGGCCTCGGTGAGCTTGAACACCGGGATGCCGGTCCACATCGAGACGATGTCGGCGATCTCCTCCTCGCCGATGGCCGGACGCTCGGCGCCCTCGGCCTCGCCGGCCTCCCACTGCTCCTCGAGCTCGCGCTTCTTGTTCGTCAGGCGCCGCTCCTTGTCGCGGAGGTTGGCGGCCTTCTCGAACTCCTGCGCTTCGATCGACGCCTCCTTCGCGCGGCGCGTCTCCTCGATCTCCTCTTCGAGCTCCCGGTAGACCGGGGGCGAGGTCATCGACTTGATGCGCATGCGCGACGCGGCCTCGTCGATGAGGTCGATCGCCTTGTCCGGCAGCTGCCGGTCGGAGATGTAGCGGTCGGCGAGCTCCGCCGCGGCCTCGAGGGCCTCGTCGGTGATCTCGATCTTGTGGTGCTGCTCGTAGCGGTCGCGCAGGCCCTTGAGGATCTGCACCGTCTCCTCGGGAGACGGC
>DATDMD010000020.1:0-34555 GCA_036518975.1 Baekduia sp. | reverse complement strand
CGTCGTCGGGCTCGTCGAGGGTGAGCGCGACCTGCTGCGGCGTCAGCAGCGCGGCGGCGACGTCGAGGTCGCGCGGCCCGAACGGCGCGGGCAGCAGGCCCGGGCTCAGCGAGGTGGCCGGCGCGGTGCCGACGTGGACCTCCATCGCGCCGGCGCCGGCGGTCTCCCACAGGAACTGCCGGCAGTAGCCGCACGGCGCGGCGCTGACGGCCAGGAGCGGCAGGCCCTCCTCGCCGTGGTTCCAGGCGTTGGTCGTCACCGACTGCTCGGCGTGCACGGTGAACGGCAGCGCGGTGCCCGCGAACTCGAGGTTCGCGCCGTAGTACAGGGCGCCGCTGGTGCCCAGCGCGACCGCGCCGACCGGGAACCCCGAGAGCACCGGCCGCGCGAGCTGCTTGGCGTACGGGACGAGCCGCTGCGCGAGCTCGGCGACGGTGAGCCCGGTCTCGGCGCAGAGCTCCCGCGCCAGCTCCGCGGAGAGGACGGCGTGCGGCGCGGGGTCGCTGTCGAGTCGTGCGGCGGTCATCGGTCGCTCAGCGGTCCGGAGCGTACCCGAACGATCCGGGACGGCGGCGGCGGTCGGTACCGTGCCGGGGTGCCCGCCGACGACACGACGACGACCGCCGAGCTCGCCGCCGAGCAGGCGCACCTGGACCGCACGTGGTCGGCCTACGAGCGCGTCCTGCGCGCGCTGGCCGGCGAGCGCGGCGCCGGCATCGACGAGTTTGCCAACGAGGCCCTGGAGCGCATGCGCCGCGAGCGGCTGCGCCTCTACACGTCGTCCAGCGGCCCGCTGTTCTTCGGCCGGATCGACGAGGCCGCGGGGACGCGGCGCTACGTCGGCCGGCACGCGATCGCCGACGAGGACAACGACCTGCTCGTCGTCAACTGGCGCGCGCCCGCCGCCGAGCCGTTCTACGCGGCGACGACCGCCGACCACCGCGGGCTGCGCGCGCGCCGCCGGCTCGATATCGAGGACCGCCGCGTCCTGGGCTTCGTCGACGAGACGCTCGCCGAGGCCGACGGGTCGCGGGTGCTCGACGCCGCGATCGTCGAGGACATCACGCGCCGGCGCGTGGGGGAGATGCGGCAGATCATCTCCACGATCACGCCCGACCAGTACGAGCTGATCGCGCGCGACGTGGACGGCGCGCTGGTCATCCAGGGCGGGCCGGGCACCGGCAAGACCGCCGTCGGGCTGCACCGCGCGGCGTGGCTGCTGTACGCCGACCCGGCGCTCGCACGCGCCGGCGTCCTGGTCGTCGGGCCCAACGAGGTCTTCATCGCCTACATCTCGCAGGTGCTCCCGTCGCTGGGGGAGACGACCGTCGAGCAGAAGCCGGTCGACGCGCTGGCGCCGGCGCGCGGCGACCGCGCGTCCGAGCCCGCCGACGTCGCGACGCTGAAGGGCAGCGGCCGGATGGCGGAGTTGTTGTCGCGGTTGCTCTGGGCGCGGGTGGCGGCGCCGGCCGAGACGGTGCGGATCCGCAACGGGCGCGACCTCGTCGTGATCGAGCCCGGCGACGTGGCCCGGATGATCGCGGTCGCCCGCGAGCAGACGCGGTCCTACCAGTCCGGGCGCGAGCGCTTCCGGGCGCGGCTGGCGGACTGGGTCAACACGCGGGCGACCGACGGCGCGGCGATCCGGCGCACGAAGGAGCTGCAGAAGCTCGCCAACGCCGCGTGGCCGCGCGTGACCGCCGAGCAGGTGTTCCTGATGGCCTTGAAAGGACGCCCCGCGCTGACCGCCGCCGCCCGCGGCCTGCTCGACGACGACGAGGTCGCGCTGCTGCTGGCGTCCGGGCCGCCGAAGCCCAAGGGCGCGCTGCGCCACAGCGACGTCCCGCTGCTGGACGAGGCGCGCTGGCTGGTCGATCCGGACCTGCGCACCTACGGCCATGTCGTCGTGGACGAGGCGCAGAACCTCACGCCGATGGAGCTGCGGATGGCGGCGCGCCGCGCCCGCGGGCACGCGCTGACGATCCTCGGCGACATCGCCCAGCGGACGGCCGACGCCGAGCTGGAGTCGTGGGGCGAGGTGGTCGGCGCGGCCGGCGTCGCGCGCTTCGACGTCGCCGAGCTTCGGGTCTCCTACCGCGTGCCCGACGACTTCCTGCGCCTGGCCGCGACGGTCGCGCCGGCCGGGATCGATACGCAGCCGCGCGGGGTGCGCGAGGCGCCGTGGCCGGCGGTGGCGGTGGCGGTCTCGGACGGCGGGTCGTTGGCGCGGGCCGTCGAGGTGTTGGTCGCGGCGCTGCGCGAGCGGGTCGGCTCGGTCGGCGTCGTGGCGGCCGCGGTCCACCACGCGCCGCTGATCGCCGCCGTCGCCGGCCTGGCCGAGACGACCGAGCACCTCACCGGCGGCGCCGACCTCCTCGGCCTGCAGGCGGTCAAGGGCCTGGAGTTCGACGCCGTGCTGGTGGTCGAGCCGGCGGCGATCCTGGCCGAGCGCCCGGACGGCGGCGCCGGCGGGCTGTACACCGCCTTGACCCGCTCGACGCGCGCGCTGGCGATCGTCCACCAGGCGCCGCTGCCCGAGGGGCTGGCGGGCGCGCCGGAGCTGCGGCGCGTCGCGCTGGACGACGCGGTCGCGAGCTTCTTGTAGGTGTTGGTCTTACGCGGCCGCGGACGCCGCGGCCCGCTCCAGCGCCGCCGCGAAGCCTGCGACGTCCTGCTCGGTCGTGTCCCACGAGCACATCCAGCGGACCTCGCCGGTCGCCTCGTCCCACGTGTAGAACGGGAAGTCGGGGCGGACGGCGTCGGCCAGCGCGCGGGGCAGGATCGCGAAGACCGCGTTGGCCTGGACCGGCCGCGTCAGCTGCACGCTGGGGATCGCCGCGACGCGCTGGGCCAGTTGCGCGGCCATCGCGTTGGCGTGCGCGGCGCTGCGGCGCCAGAGGTCGTCCTCCAGCAGCGCGACGACCTGCGCCGACATGAAGCGCATCTTGGACGACAGCTGCGCGTGCTGCTTGCGCAGCCAGGCGAAGCCCTCCGGCGCGGGGTCGCGGAGGAAGACCACCAGCTCGACGCCCAAGGCACCGTTCTTGGTCAGGCCGAAGGACAGGGCGTCGACGCCGGCCTCGGTCGTCAGCTCGGCGAGCGTCGCGCCGGCGCTGACCGCCGCGTTGGCCAGCCGCGAGCCGTCGACGTGCAGGAGCAGGCCGTTGGCGTGGGCGACGTCGGCCAGCGCCCGCGTCTCGTCCACGCTGTAGACGGTGCCGAGCTCGGTGGCGTTGGCGACCGAGACGACGCGCACCTGCGGCGCGTGCTCGTCGCCCTGGCGGGCGAGCAGCGGCTCGATCTGCGCTGGCGACAGCTTGCCCTCGGGGGTCGGAAGCGTGAGCAGCTTGACGCCCGCCATCCGCTCCGGCGCGGCCGCCTCGTCGATGTGCAGGTGCGACGTGACCGGCGTCACGACGCACTCCCACGATCGAGTGAGCGCGCCCAGCGAGAGGACGTTGGCCGCCGTGCCGTTGAAGACGATCCACGGCTGCGCCTGCGCACCGAACCGCTCCTTCACCAGCTCCATCGCCCGCGCCGTCCACGGATCGGCGCCATACGAGACGGCATGATCGACATTGGCCTCCGCGATGGCCGCAAGGACCTCGGGGTGGGCACCGGCGTAGTTGTCGGAGGCGAACGCGCGCATGGCCACGGAGGCTAGCCGCGCTGCCGCTAGGCCGCGTGCAGGTGCAGGCGCTGGCCGTTCATCTTGCGGGCGGCGTCCGAGCAGAGGTAGACGAGCGCGGTGGCGATGTCGTCGACGTCGGTGAACGTCTTGTAGGCCTTGTCCGGGTTCTCGGCGCGCATCTGGGGGGTGACGATCGCGTTGACGACGGCGACGTTCGCGGTCCCGCCGGTCTCGGCCAGCTCGGCGGCGAGGGTCATGGTCCAGGCCTCGGCGGCCGCCTTGGTCGCGGCGTAGGCGGCGTTGCCGGCGGTCGGGTGGCCGACGACCGAGGAGGACACCAGCGCGAAGCGGCCGTGGTCGCCGGCGGCCTTGAGCGCCGGCGCGAACGCGCGCGTCGTGTGGACGACCGTGTGGAACAGGAGTCCTTCGAGCAGGTCGAGGTCGGCCAGGTCCATGTCCTCGACGCTCTGGCCGCCGCGCCAGCCGCCGACGAGGTGCAGGACGGCGTCGACCGCGCCGACGTCGGCCGCCCACGCCTGCGCGCCCTCGGCGGTGAGCAGGTCGACGCCGTGCGTCATCTGCGCGACGCCGTCGACCGGTGCGCAGTGCTCCTTGGTCCGGTCGGCCGCGGCGACCCAGGCGCCGGCGTCCACCAGCGCACCCACGACCGCGGGGCCGAGGCCGCCGCCGGCGCCCGCGACGGCGACGCGGCGGCCGGCGAGCGTCACGCCGCCACCGCGGGCGCGCGGACGGCGGCGGGCCGGGCGAGCGTCGGCTCGAGCTTGGCCTTCAGCGAGGTGTAGAACATGCTCAGCGGGAACTCGTCGGGCTTGACGTCGTCGATGTACGGCCGCGGGTCCTCGACGTCGGCGTAGGCGCGGACGCCCGCGCTCCACGTCGAGCCGCTGGCCGGCAGGACGTAGCGCGCGACGAGGTCGTGCGCGGCGCCCCACTGGGCGAGCTTGGAGCGGTCGATGCCCTCGCGGTACAGCGTCTCGACCTCGGCGCGCAGGCCCGCGACGCCCTCGGCGAGGCGGTCCCATTCGACGGTCAGGCGGTTGTCGGTCCAGTGCACGAAGCCGTGGCGGTGCAGGTACGCGAACAGGAGCTGACCACCGAGGCCATCGTAGTTGCGCACGCGTGCGCCCGTCACCGGGAAGCGGAAGATCCGGTCGAAGAGGACCGCGTACTGGACGTTGCGGGCGAAGGCCAGGCCCTCGGCCTCCAGCTTGACGGCCTCGCCGAAGGCGGTCAGGTCGCAGCGCAGCTCCTCCAGCGAGTACATCCAGTACGGCATGCGCTGGCGGATCATGAAGGGGTCGAACGGCAGGTCGCCGCGGCTGTGGGCGCGGTCGTGGATCAGGTCCCACAACACGTAGGTGTCGAGGCTCAGCCGCTCGGAGCGCAGCAGCGCGGCGGCGTCGGGCGGGAGGTTGAGGCCGACGGTGTCGGCCGCCGCGGTGACGACGCGGCGGAAGCGCTCGGCCTCGCGGTCGCAGAAGATGCCGCCGAAGTGGTTGGCCGCCGCCTTGGTCGCGACGCTCACCGTCTCCGGGAACAGGACCGCGCACTCCGAGTCGTAGCCGGCCGTGTTGTCGGTCAGCGTGACCGGGACGAACTTCGGGTTGTCATAGCGGTCGCGCTCCAGCTCGGCGAGCCACTGCGGCCACGGCGTGCGGACGAGCAGCGCCTCGAAGCGCGTGTCGCGCGAGCCGTTCTGCGTGTACATGGGGAAGAGCACGAGGTGCTCGATCGCGTCGGCGCGGTGCTGGTCGGGACGGAAGAGCTCGAGGCTGGCGGCGAAGTCGGGCCTGCTGGCGAAGTCCCACGCGCGCAGGTCGGCGACGACGGCGTCGAGGTGGTCGCGCTGGTGCGGGAAGCGCGGGGCCAACGCATCGACCGACGCGGCCATCGTGTCGACCAGCGCCGCGACGGTGGTGGTGTCGTGCTTGGTCGTGTCCAGCGTGCCGTCGGCGTCTTGGAGCACGCGCAGCCGGTCGGTCGCGTCGCGCAGGCGTGTCCACGCGGGATCTTCGAGCGCTTCGGAGCGCTGCGCGCGCGCCGGGGTGGCGTAGGCGTGCTGGCCGGCCCAGGCCATGATGTTGGTCCACAGCGCGGCGTGGCCGAGGTCGCCGAGGCAGTCGTCGCCGAACAGGTCGGAGTCGGCGAGGACGACGACGCGGCCGGCGCCGTGGCGCAGCGCGAGCGCCAGCGGCGCGTTGGGCGCCGACGCGCTCGCCGAGGTCCTGGCCAGCACCTGGAAGTCGGCGCCGGCGTTGACGATCGACAGCGTGCCGGCGCGGTAGAACGTGGCGCCCGCGACGGTGGCGAGCAGGTCGCCGCCCGCGCCGCGCTCGCCGGTGCCGAGGTCGGCGCGCACCCAGGACGGCGTGGCGTTCAGGTTGTTCGAGTAGTCCTGGACCGTGGCGTGGTCGATCTGGACGCCGAAGCGCGCGAGCAGCGCGTTGAGGTTGTTGCCGTACTTGTCCTGCTCGCTCTCGCCCAGGACGACGAGGCCGCCGCCGGCGTTGACGTGGGTCTCGAGCGCGTCGAGCTCGGCGGCCGTCAGGACGGGCGAGCCGGCGCCGGTCGTGGCCTCCCACTTGGGCTCGGACGGGTGCGCGAGGACGACGACGTGCGCGTCGCGCAGGGCGCCGGCGTCGAGCGCGCCGTCGGCGTGGACGTCGACCTGGACGCGCCGCGCGCGCAGGAGGTCGGCCGCCCGTGCGTAGGACGCGTCGGCCGGATGCGTCGGCTGCATCCGCGCCGCGACCTCCGGGCGGACGGTCCAGGCCTCCTGATGGGCCTCGTCGAAGAGCACGCGGAGCACTGGTCGCAAGGGAGCCATGGAGGAAGGCTACGGGGCTGTCGGCGCGTGCTCAACCCCGTTATCGTGCGGATGATGAGCGATTCCTTGCGCGTAGACGACGTCGACCGCAAGATCCTTGCGTGCCTGGTCGAGGACGGCCGGTCGACGTACGACGAGGTCGGCCGCCGCGTCGCGCTGAGCGCGCCGGCGGTCAAGCGCCGCGTCGACCGGATGCGCTCGCGCGGCGTCCTGCGCGGGTTCACGGCCCTGGTCGACCCCGCGGCGCTCGGCGCGACGACCGAGGCGCTGATCGAGCTCTTCTACGCGCCCGGGATCGGCCTCGACCGCGTGCGCGAGTCGCTGCGGCCGCTGCCCGAGGTGGTCGAGGCCTGGAGCGTCACCGGCGACGCCGACTGCATCGTCCGCGTCCGGGCCCGCGATCCCCAGGACCTCGAGCGCATCATCATGGAGCTGCAGCGCGAGGCCTCCGTGGTCCGGACCCGCTCGCAGATCATCATGTCGCGGTTGATCGAACGGCGGGACTAGCGGGCGACCCCGGCGTCGCCGAGCGCCTGCAACCGCGCGGCCAGGTCGCCGGCCGGCCGGAACCGGTAGAGCCGTCCGGACCGCTCGGTGTCGAGGAGGCCGCGATCGGCGAGGTCCCTCAGGTCGGTCCGCGCGGTCTCGTGGGTGACGCCGTGGTGCTGCGCGTGCGTCGTGAACGTGTAGACGCGATCCTCGTTGCGCAGCGCACCGCTGAGCAGCGCCGTCTGGCGGTGGTTGAAGCCGCCGGAGCCGCGGAGCAGCTTCTCGACGGACCGGACCTCGGCCGACTTGCGCTGCAGGTGCTTGTGCATGTCCTCGATCGCCTTCTCGATGACGTCGAGCTGGTGGAGGAGGAAGTAGGTGGCGTCGTTGTCGTCGGTCTCGGTCAGCAGGAACGCGCGGTTGTACTTCCCGGGCGCCTCGCGCAGGATCTTCGAGATCGACAGGTACTCGACCAGCCAGTAGCCCTTGGTCCGCAGCAGCCAGAAGAACAGGACGCGTGCCGTCCGGCCGTTGCCGTCCTCGAACGGATGGTCGTAGGCGAGCCAGAGGTGCAGGAGGATCGCGCGGACGACGGGATGGATGAACGTGTCCTCGCCGTCGGTGTCGCCGTTGGCGAACGCGCACATGAGCGCGAGGCGCTCTGGCGTCTGCAGGCGGCCGCTCGCGCTGGGGTCGTCGAGCGTGCCGTCGGTGAGGATCCGCTGGAGCTCCAGGACGTCCTCGGGTGCGAGCCGGTCGCCCATCTGCTCGCGCATGTACTGCATCGCCATGTAGTTGTTGACGATCATCCGCTCGCTGCGGTCCTTCGGCGCGCGGCCGGTCCGCAGCAGCTCCTTGGCGGCACGCCGCGAGGTGCTCGCGCCCTCCAACTGGCTCGACCGGATCGCCTCCTCCATCAGGGAGTTGACGAGGTACTGCCGCTGGGCCTGCTCGTCGGTCGTGACGACCTCGGGCATGCGGATCTCGCCGGCCGCGCGCTGGTCGATCCGGTGGAGGTGCCGGAGGACGGCGTCGGGCAGGGTGTAGGAGAACGGGCGGCCGCCGACCCCGATGAGCGGTATGGACCGCGCCTCTCCCAGGCGAGCGAGCTTCATGCCGGCCCACCATGCCTCGGGCGTCAGGCCTGCTGGTGGCGTGAGATGGCGGAGCTTGTCCCAGTGTGGATAGCCCGGCGGGCGGCCCTGGATGACCGCGTCGTACGTGAGCAGGCCTTCGGCCTGCCAGTCCGGCGGTGGCGTGACATAGAGGGTCATCTCCATATCCATATCTATCCAAGAGAGTCCAAGAACTTGGAATGATATCCAAGGACTTGGATGGATTTGGACAAATTTGGAATCTACGACGCGACCGCGCCCAGCAGGCCCCACGCCGCCGCCGGGTCGAAGTGCGTGCCGGTGCCCGCGACGATCCGCTCGCGGGCCAGCGGCTCGGCCACGGCGGGGCGGTAGGGGCGGGTCGAGGTCATCGCCTCGTAGGCGTCGCACACGGCGATCACGCGCGCGCCGATCGGGATCCGCTCGCCGGCCAGGCCGTCCGGGTAGCCCGTGCCGTCCCAGCGCTCGTGGTGGTGGCGCACCGCCAGAGCGGCGGCGCGGAAGCCGGGGATCTGCTCCAGCGCGCGGGCGCCCCAGACCGGATGCTCGCGCATGATCGACCACTCGGCGTCGTCGAGCGCTCCCGGCTTGTGCAGGATCACGTCGGGGACGCCGATCTTGCCGAGGTCGTGGAGGTGCGCGGCGATGCGCAGGTGCTCCAGCTCGGCGCCCGCGACGCCGACGCGGCGGCCGACCTCCTCGCACAGCGCGACGACCGTGGACGAGTGCTGGCCCGTGTAGCCGTCGCGCAGGTCGAGCAGCTGGGCCAGCGACCGGACGGCGGCGTCGAGCGTCTCGGCGAGGTCACGCTGGGCGTCGGCGGCGCGCAGCGCCTCGGCGGCGAGGAGGACGAGGTCGTCCAGCGCCTCGCGCAGCGCGCGGCCGCGGCGCAGCCGGGGCCCGACGACGACGAGCGTCCCGTGCGTCGTGGGGGAGACGCGGAGCAGGCCGCTGGCGGCGTGGTGGTCGACCAGCAGCGTCTGGCCGGCCGGGAAGTCGTCGGCAGCCGGCAGGCCGGCGCCGTCCAGCGCGGCCGGGTCGCCGGCGCAGACGACGACCTCGCCGGCGCGCGTGATCGCCGCCGCGGCCGCGTGCGTCGCGTGGCGGGCCTGCTCGGCCACCTGGACGAGCAGCGGGTGCGCGGCGGGCGCGGTCAGCGGGAGCAGACGAGGCATGTGAGACGAGAGCCTTCCTCGTCCTGGCGCGTTCAAACGACCGCTCCGCGTTTCGCACCACATTCCAGGGCGAAACCTGCACAAAGATGGTGTGATGCTCCTCACACCCGTCCGCGGACCGCGCCGCACCGCACGCCGGCCCGCGGGTCGGGAGAATCGACCGTCACGTGCCGACCCATCTTCCCCTGGACTACGACAAGCGCCTCATGCTGTTCGCCGGGCGCAGCTCGACCGCGCTGGCGACGTCGATCGCCGCGCGCCTGGGCCTGGAGCCCGGGCCGGTCGACCTGGAGACCTACGCGAGCGGCGAGATGTACTGCCGCTACGAGGAGTCCGTGCGCGGCGCCGACGTCTTCGTCGTCCAGTCGCTGGCCAGCACGCGTGACGGCACGCTGTCGCTCAACGACGCGCTGATGGAGCTCGTGCTGATGATCGACGCGGCGGTCGGCGCCTCGGCGCACCGCGTGATCGCGGTGATCCCGTGGTTCGGGTACTCGCGGCAGGACATGAAGTCGCGGCTGCGCGAGCCGATCAGCGCGCGCGCCGTGGCGCGGATGCTCGAGAGCGTCGGGGTCAGCCGCGTGCTGACGGTCGACCTCCACACCGGCCAGGCGCAGGGCTTCTTCCGCCGGCCGGTCGACCACATGACCTCGCTGCACATGCTCACCGACGACCTGCGCGGCCGGCTGCCCGCCGACGCCGTCGTCGTCGCGCCCGACGCCGGGCGCGTGAAGCTGGCCAAGAAGTTCGCGACGCTCCTGGGCGCCGAGCTGGCGATCCTCGACCCCGAGGCCGAGAACGCCGACCACCGCGTGATCGGCGACGTCACGGGGCGGACCGTGGTCGTGGTCGACGACATCCTGGACACCGGCCGGACGCTGACGCGGGCGGTCGGCGCCCTGCGCGACTCCGACGTGACCGCGATCAACGCCGTCGCCATCCACCCGATCCTGAGCCCGGGGACCGTCGAGCGCGTGGACGCCCTCGGGGTCGCCGAGCTGCTGGCGACCGACACGGTGCCCGTTCCCGACCAGGCGCCCGCCGCGCTGCGGGTCGTGTCCTGCGCGAGCCTGCTGGCCGACACGATCCACCGCATCTTCACCGACGACTCGGTGGCCGCGGCGTTCGGCGGGGACAACATCCTCTAGACAACCTGTCCAGCCCTCGCGGTCAGGTTCCGACGAGTCGCCCGTTGTGGACGCACCGCCCGACGCGCGAGTCTCCACGATGATCTCTCACCACAAGAAGGTGGTCACCACGCGATGGGCGGCATGACGCACGACGAGCTCCAGCAGGCGGCGCACGACCACCTGCTGCTGCACTTCTCCAAGCAGGAGGTCGACGACCTCCTCGTGCTGGACCGCGGCTCCGGGCCGTACGTGTTCGACACCAAGGGCAACGAGCACATCGACGCGCTCTCCAGCCTGTTCTGCGCGCAGATCGGCTACTCCTACGGCGAGGAGATGGCGGCCGCCGCGGCGGCGCAGCTGACGACGCTCGCCTTCAACACCAACTGGGGGACCGCGCACCCGGCCTCGATCGAGCTGGCCGCCAAGCTGGCCGACGTCGCCCCGCCCGGCATGACGCGCGTGTTCTTCACGTCCGGCGGCAGCGAGTCGGTCGAGGCCGCGTGGAAGCTCGTCCGCGAGCACTACCTCGCGATCGGCCAGCCGCGGCGCACGAAGGCGATCGCGCGCGACATCGCCTACCACGGCGTCACCCTCGGCGCGCTGAGCTTCACCGGCGTCGAGCGCTTCAAGACGCCGTTCGGCCGGCCGGCGATCGACGTCACGCACGTCAGCAACACCAACATGTTCCGCGGCGGCCCCGGCGGCGGCCCGGTCACCGACCCCGACGCGTTCTGCCGGCAGCTGCTGGAGGAGATGGAGGACGCGATCGTCGCGGCCAACCCCGACGAGGTCGCGCTGATCATCGCCGAGCCGATCCAGAACGCCGGCGGCTGCCTCAGCGCGCCGCCCGGCTACTGGAAGGGCCTGCGGGAGCTGGCCGACAAGCACGGGATCCTCCTGATGGCCGACGAGGTCATCGCCGGCTGCGGGCGCCTCGGCGAGTGGATCGCGACGAGCCGCGAGGGGATCACGCCCGACCTGGTGTCCTTGGCCAAGGGTCTGACGTCGGCCTACGCGCCGATGGGCGCGGTCGTCGTGGCCGAGAAGGTCATCGCCCCGATCGTCGAGGCCGGCGCGGTCTTCCGCCACGGCATCACGTTCGGCGGCCATCCGGTCTCCTCCGCGATCGCGCTCAAGAACAGGGAGATCTTCGAGCGCGACGGGATCCTGACCAACGTGAAGGACCTGACCCCGTACTTCGCGGAGAAGATGCGGACCCTGCTCGACGTGCCGATCGTCGGCGACGTCCGCGGCGAGGGCTTCTTCTGGGCGATGGAGCTGGTCAAGGACGCCGGCAACACGCGCTTCGACCAGGCCGAGCGCGACAAGCTGCTGCGCGGCTTCCTGCCCGGGCGCCTGCGCGCGGCCGGCCTGATCGCCCGCGCCGACGACCGCGGCGACTCGGTCCTGCAGATCGCGCCGCCGCTGATCAGCGACAAGGCGCTGCTGGACGAGATCGTCGCGCGGCTGGCCGACGTGCTGACCGACGCCGGCGCCCACATGGGCCTCGGCACGGCGGCGGCCGGGGTGGCGACGTGACGACGACTACCCTTCTCAAGAACTACAAGAACCTCGTCGGCGGCGAGCTCGTCGACGGCGTGGAAGGCGCCACGCGCGAGATCCTGAACCCGGCGACGGGGGAGGCCGTCGCGCGCGTGCCGGAGGGCGCGGCGGCCGACGTCGAGCGTGCGGTCGCCGCGGCCCGCGCCGCCCGGATCGGCTGGCGTGACACGACGCCGGGCGAGCGCCAGGAGCGCCTGCTGGCGATGGCCGCGGTCATCGACGAGCACGGCGCCGAGCTGGCCGCGCTGGAGTCGCTCAACGTCGGCAAGCCGCGCTCGCTGGCCGCCGAGGAGCTGCCGATCTGCGCCGACGAGCTGCGCTTCTTCGCGGGCGCCGCGCGCACGCTGATGGGGCCGAGCGCCGGCGAGTACGGCAAGGGCTACACGTCGTTCGTCCGGCGCGAGCCGCTGGGCATCGTCGGCCAGATCGCGCCGTGGAACTACCCGTTGATGATGGCCATCTGGAAGATCGCCCCGGCGCTGGCCGCCGGCAACGTGGTGGTCTTGAAGCCGTCCGAGCTCACGCCGGTCTCCACGCTGCGCTTCGCGGAGCTGGTCGCCGGCGTGCTGCCGCCGGGCGTCCTGAACGTCGTCACCGGCGACGGGCCCAACGTCGGCGAGGCGATCGTCCGCCACCCCGAGATCGCGATGGTGTCGCTGACCGGCAGCGTGGCGACCGGCAAGGGCATCGCGCGCGCCGCGGCCGACACGCTCAAGCGCGTGCACCTGGAGCTGGGCGGCAAGGCGCCCGTCGTCGTCTTCGACGACGCCGACCCCAAGGCCGTCGCCGAGGGCCTGCGCGTCGCGTCGTTCCTGAACTCGGGCCAGGACTGCACGGCGGCGTCGCGCGTCCTGGCCGGCCCGCGGATCTACGACGCGCTGCTGGAGGAGCTCGTCCCGGCCGCGTCCTCACTGGTCGTCGGCGACCCCGCCGAGGGCGACGCCGTGGAGATGGGCCCGGTCATCTCCGCGCGCCAGCAGGAGCGCGTCCTGGGCTTCCTGGACCGCGCGACGTCCGGCGGCGCCGAGGTCCTGACCGGCGGCGGCGCCGGCCGCGACGCCGGCTTCTTCGTGCAGCCGACGATCGTCGCCGGCGTGGGCCAGCAGGACGAGATCGTGCAGTCCGAGGTCTTCGGCCCGGTCGTCACCGTCCAGCGCGTCGACGCCGAGGAGGCGTTCCGGCTGGCCAACGACGTGCCCTACGGCCTCGCCGCCTCGGTGTGGACGCGCGACGTCGGGACGGCGATGGAGGCGATCCGCCAGCTCGACTTCGGCTGCGTCTGGGTCAACGACCACCTGCCCTTCCTGTCCGAGATGCCGCACGGCGGCTTCAAGGAGTCCGGCTACGGCAAGGACCTGTCGGTCTTCGGCCTCGAGGACTACACACGCGTCAAGCACGCGATGGTGAAGCTGAGTTAGCGGTCGCGTGCGGACCGCCCCGCTTCAGGCGCTCGGGGCGGTGGCCGACTACCTCAACTGGTGGATGAGGCACGCACACCGGAGCGGGAGTCGGGAACGCTGCACGAGGCTGAGGCGCGCTTCCGGATCGCCTTCGAGGAGGCCGGCATCAGCATGGCCATCGTCGGCCTCGACGGCGCGTTCCTGCGCGTCAACCGCGCGCTGAGCGAGCTGCTCGGCTACGACGAGGACGCGCTGCTCGGCGGCGGCTTCGACCTGATCCACCACGACGCGGGCGGTCCGACGTCGGACAACTGGCGCAAGCTCGCGACGGGCGTGATCGAGCGCTACCAGTTCGACCGCCCGTACCGTCACGCCGACGGGCGCATGGTCTGGGGCAGCACCACGCTGGCGCTCGTGCGCGACAGCGCGGGCGCGCCGCTCTACGCGATCGGCCAGATGCAGGACATCACCGCGCGCAAGGAGGCCGAGGAGCGCGCCGACCGCCGCGCCCGGCAGCAGAGCGCGCTGGCCCGGCTCTCGCAGCTCGCGCTCAACGAGCAGGACGTCTGCATGTTGACGCGGGCCACGGTGGCGACGATCGCCGCGAGCCTCGACGTCTCCCTCGTCGGGCTGACCGAGGTCGACGCCGACGGCGGCGGGCTGACCCACGTCTGCGGCTGGCGCGGCGACGACGCCGACGCCGGCGCGCACGCGCCCGACCACCTCGACGAGGCCCACGCGCGCCACGCGCTGGACCACGGCTCCGCGGTCGTCGTGCAGGACGCCGCGGACGAGACGCGCTTCGACGTCGCCGGCCTGGCGGCCCGCGGGCTGGCGTCCGGCATCGCGATCCCGGTCGCCGGCGAGGGCGCCGCGCCCTACGGCGTGCTCGGGATGTACGCGACCGCGCCGCGCGCGTTCGACCACGACGACCTCGCGTTCCTCAGCTCGGTCGCCAACGTCCTGACCGGCGCGCTGCGCCGCCAGGCCGCCGAGCGCGGCCTGCGCCACCAGGCCCTGCATGACCCGCTGACGCAGCTCCCCAACCGCGTCCTGCTGCTCGACCGCCTGCGCCTCGCGCTGGCCCGGCGCCGCCGCGAGAACCGCTGGGTCGCGGTCCTGTGCCTGGACGTCGACGACTTCAAGGGCGTCAACGACTCGCTCGGCCACGCCGCCGGCGACGACCTGCTGCGCGCGCTCGCGCCGCGCCTCAGCGAGACGCTGCGGCCGTTCGACACGCTCGCGCGCCTCGGCGCCGACGAGTTCGCCATCTTGTTGGAGGGGTTGGACGACCCGTCCGAGAGCGTGCGCGTCGCCCAGCGCCTGCTGAACGTCGTCGCCCAGCCGCTCGACGTCGCCGGCGTCGCGCTGCGGACGACCGCGTCGATCGGGATCGCGCTCGCCGCGCCGGTCGCCGACGTCGACGGCGAGGACCTCCTGCGCGACGCGAACGTCGCGACGTACCGCGCCAAGCGCGCCGGCCGCGGCCGCGCCGAGCTGTTCGACGACGCGATGCGCGCCGACACCGTCGAGCGCCTGGCGCTCACCAACGACCTGCGCCGCGCGATCGAGCAGAACGAGCTGCGCGTCGTCTACCAGCCGCTGGTCCACCTCGGCCGCCGCCAGGCGTCCGGCTTCGAGGCGCTGGTGCGCTGGACCCATCCGGAGCGCGGCGAGATCCCGCCCGGGCGCTTCATCCCGCTGGCCGAGCAGCACGGGCTGATCGAGCCGCTGGGGGAGTGGGTCATGCGCGAGGCGCTCACGCAGCTGCGCCGCTGGCACGACGACGGCTTCGCCCTGTCGATGGGCATGTCGGTCAACGTGTCGCGCGTGCAGCTGTCGCGGCCGGGGCTGGCGCTCGAGATCGTCGCGCTGCTGGAGGAGCTGGAGCTGGCGCCCGACCGCCTCATCGTCGAGGTCACCGAGTCGGCCGTGATGGAGGACCCCGACGTCGCCAACGCGACGCTGGACGCGCTGTCGGACTACGGCGTGCGGATCGCGCTCGACGACTTCGGCGTCGGCCAGTCGTCGCTGGCCTGCCTGCGCGACCTGCCGCTGAACGCGCTCAAGCTCGACCGCCAGTTCATCACCTCGCTGGCGTCGTCGCGCGAGGCCGCCGCGATCGTGCGCGCCGTCTGCGACATGGCGCGCACGCTGCGCTTCGTCGTCGTGGCCGAGGGCGTCGAGACCGAGGCGCAGTGGCAGGTCGTCGAGGCCCTCGGGTGCGACTTCGGCCAGGGCTTCCTCTACGCCCGGCCGACGCGGCCCGAGGACATGCGGGCCACGGTGGCCGCGATCGACGCGCGCCTCGGCGGGCGCGGCGCCGCGCGGGTCTAGCTAGGACGCCGGCGTCGCCGGGATCTTCGTCAGCGTCGCGAAGCCCTGCAGGAACGCGGTGACCTCGTCGGTCGAGGCCTTGGCGGTCTGCGTGCAGTCGACGGTCGCGAAGATGTTGACGCCGGCCGGCACGTTGTTGGTGCTCTTGGCGCTCGTCGTCCCGCGCGCGTGGCCCTTGGAGCACTGCGGGATGTTGAGGTTCTGCACGGTGCCCTTGCGCAGCTTGGCGCGGTTGGCCGTGACCCAGGCGATCGTCTGCTTGACGCCGTCGCCGAAGTTCGTGACCGCCGGCGTGCCCGCGCTGGTCGCGAGCGCCGGCAGGCCCTTGGCGGCGGCGGCGCGCGCGGCGCCGACGGTGCCGGAGAGGTCGACGAGCGGGCCGAGGTTGGCGCCGGCGTTGATGCCCGACACCACCAGGTCGACCTGCGACTTCTTCACCACCTTGCTCAGCGCGTAGTTCACCGAGTCGGCCGGGAAGCCCTTGACCGCGATCGCGGGGTAGCCGCTCTTGGTGGTGGTCTTGGTCGCCGTCAGCGCGCCGCTGGTGGTCTTGCCGCCGGTCCCGCTCTGGTTGGCGGCGGGCGCGACGACCGTCACCGTGACCTTCGGCAGCTTGCGCAGCGCGGTCACGACGGCGTCGATGCCGGGCGCCTTCACGCCGTCGTCGTTGGAGACGAGGACGCGCAGCGGCTTGATGGTGGTCTTGGCCTTGGCGTCGGCGGCGGCGGCCGGGACGAGCGCGACGGCGGCGGCGAGAACGGGTGCGAGGAGACGGCGGTGGCTCATGGGCGCCGCGCACCCTAGCGGTCAGCCCCAGGTCTCGGCGAGCACGCGGCGCCAGTTGCCCCAGGCGATGGCGGCGACCTCGCCGGCGGCGAAGCCGTCGTCGCGCAGCGCGTCGAGCAGGCGCGGTAAGCCCGCGACGTCGCCGATCGCGTCCGGGATCTCGCCGCCGTCGAAGTCGGACCCGAGGCCCACATGTTCGACGCCGATGCGGTCGGCGACGTGGCGGACGTGCGCGACGACCGTGCTCAGCGGCGTGTCGCGGTCGACCACGCCGTCGGCGCGCAGGAAGTCCACGATGTAGGGGATGCCGACGATGCCACCCGAGCGGCCGACCGCGTCGAGCTGGTCGTCGGTGAGATTGCGCGACGCCGGCGCGACCGCGTGCGCCCCGCAGTGCGAGGCGATGACCGGCGCGTCGGTGATCTCCACGACGTCCCAGAAGCCGCGAGTGTTGAGGTGCGAGACGTCCACGGCGATCTTATAGGCGTTGCACTTGCGCACGAGCGCGCGGCCGGCGGCGGTGAGGCCGTCGCCGGTGTCGGGCGAATGCGGGAACTTGAACGGGACGCCGTGGCCGAAGCGGTTGGGGCGGCTCCAGACCGGCCCGAGCGAGCGCAGCCCGGCGGCGTGCCAGGCGTCGAGCGCCTCCAGGTCGGTGTCGATGCACTCGGCGCCCTCGAGGTGCATGACCGCGGCGGGCAGCCCGCCGGCGGCGGCGGCGTCGAGGTCCGCGACGGTCCGCGCCACGCGCAGGTGGCCGCCGCGCTCCAGCGCGAGCAGACGGCCGGCGGCGGCGATGGCCTCGGCGCTGGCGACGTCGTGGGCCAGCTCGGGCTCGAGCGGGATGTCGTAGCCGCCGCCCTCCTGGGGCGTGAAGTCGATCGTGACGCCGGGGCCGCTGCAGAAGATCGCCCACATCGAGGCGACCAGGCCGCCGGCCGCGGCGCGCGGCAGGTCGAGATGCCCGCCGTCGCGACCGGAGGCGAGGCGGTCGTGGTCGGGGCGCGTGAGCGCGTCGTGGTGGCCGTCGAAGACCGGCTGCGGTGGCGTCGGCATGACGGGGCGGGACCCTACCCGCGCGGGTACCCCTGGGCGGTATCCTCGTCCGCATGGCCGACGCGCTGAAGACGGGCTACTCCGCGACCAAGGACCAGCTGCTCAAGCGGCTGAAGCGCATCGAGGGCCAGGTGCGCGGGATCGAGGGCATGGTCGAGGACGAGCGCTACTGCATCGACGTCCTGACCCAGATCAGCGCGGTGCAGGCCGCGCTGGACAAGGTCGCGCTCGGCCTCCTGGACCAGCACGCCAACCACTGCGTGATGCACGCGCCCGACGACGCCGACAAGGCGGAGAAGACCGACGAGCTGATGGCCGCGGTCGGCCGCCTGATGCGGCGCGGGTAGCCCATCTGGGCCGCGACCGCCGTCGATGAGGGTTAGCGTGGTCCGCGGATGGGCATCCTGCCGCGGGCAGTGCCCGTCCACGACCTCGTCCGCCTGCTCGACGCCGACCCGGAGCTCGGCGATCGCCTGACGCCCGAGGACCAGCTGCGCGCGGGCCACCAGCTGGTCGCTGAGGTGCTGCGCGTCCCGGCCGGGAGATGGGACGCCGCGGGCGCCGTCGAACCCGGCGGCTCGCCGCTCGGCCTCGTGATCCTGGAGGGCCTCCTCCTGCGCGATCTCGACCTCGGGCGCCGCGCGTCGACCGAGGTGCTCGGCTTCGGCGACATCCTGCGGCCGTGGGACGCCGACAGCGCCGCCTCCGAGCTGCCGCTCGTCGCGCGCTGGACGGTCCTGGAGCCGCTGAAGCTGGCGATCCTCGACGAACGCTTCCTGCACCTCGCCGTCCGCTACCCGGCGGTCGTCGACGCCCTCTTCGCCCGCGCCGCGCGCCGCCACCGCGGCCTCGCGGTCCGGCTCGTCGTCAACCAGCTCGTCCGCCTCGAGGACCGGCTCCTGCTGGCGCTGTGGGCGCTGGCCGAGCGCTGGGGCCGCGTGACGCCCGACGGCGTCCTGGTCCCGATGGGCCTCACCCACAGCGCGCTGGCGCGCCTGGTCGGCGCGCGCCGGCCGTCGGTCACCAGCGCCCTCGGCGACCTCAGCCGCGACCGCCTCCTGGAGCGCACCGAGGACGGCTGGCTGCTGCGCGGCGACCCGGCGCACCTGGTCGACCCCGTGACCGAGCGCCTGCTCTCCCCGGCGTAGCCGGGCGACCCCTATAGGCTGGCGCCCAATGGAGGAGGGGCGCGTTCGGTGGGCGCAGAGCGACGGCGCGGACATCGCCTTCCGCGTGCTCGGCGACGGCCCGGTGGACATCGTGTTCCTCACCGGGATCACGTCGCACGTCGAGGTGCTCCTGGAGGAGCCGGGGCTGCGGCGCTGGTGGGAGCGGCTCGGCTCGATCGCCCGGGTGATCCTCGTCGACCGCCGCGGCCTCGGGCTCAGCGACCGGCCGGAGGGCCCGGTGACGCTCCAGGACGAGGTCGCCGACCTCGACGCGGTGCTCGACGCCGCCGGCTGCGACCGCGTCGTCATCCAGTCCTACGCCGCCGGCGGGCCGATCGCGATCGAGTACGCCGCACAGCGCCCGCAGCGCACGCTCGCGCTGATCCTGTACGCGTCGGTCGTGGCGACCGAGCGCGACGAGGAGGCGCCGTTCGCCGACACCGTCGCCGAGCGCGCCGCGCGCCTGTCCGGGCTGCGCGAGCGGTGGGGGAGCGGGGCGAACATCGACCGGATGGCGCCGAGCGTCGCCGGCGACGCCCGGATGCGCGAGTGGATGGGCAAGCTGGAGCGCCAGTCCGCGACGCCGACCGGGTTCCTGCGCGCCGCGCAGAACCTCCAGGGCGTCGACGTCCGGCCGCACCTGCCCAACCTGCGCGTGCCGACGCTGATCCTGCACCGCACGGGCGACCAGCTCATCGACGTCGGCCACTCGCGGCTGGCCGCCAAGCTCATCCCGGGCGCACGGCTGGTCGAGCTGCCGGGGACCGACAGCCTGCCGATGGTCGGCGACACCGAGGCGGTGCTCGGCGAGATCGAGGAGTTCCTGACCGGCTCGCGGACCACGACGTCCGGCCTGCTGCGCCGGCTCATGACGATCATGTTCACCGACATCTGCGACGCCACCGGCCACGCGGCACGGATGGGCGACGCCCGCTGGCGCGACCTGCTGAGCGCGCACGACGGCGCGATCCGGCGCGAGGTCGAGCGCTACGGCGGCCGCGAGGTCAAGACGCTCGGCGACGGCTACATGGCCGCCTTCGATGGGCCGCCGTCGGACGCGCTGCGCTGCGCGCGCACGGTCGTCGGCGCGGTGCGCGGGCTGGGGATCGAGATCCGCGCGGGGCTGCACACCGGCGAGTGCGAGCTGATCGGCGGCGACGTCGGCGGGATGGCGGCGCACATCGCCGCGCGCGTGTGCGACATGGCGGCGGCGAACGAGATCCTCATGTCGGGCACGACCTACGGGACGGTCGTGGGCTCCGGCCTGGAGTTCGAGATGCGCGGCGCGCACGAGCTGCGCGGCGTCCCCGGACCGTGGCCGATCTTCGCTCTGGTTCGCTGAGCGGTCGCCTGCACTGCATGTTGCAAGGTCGGCGGACGCTGACACCCGACCGCAACCTTGGGCCGTCGCAGCCTGTTGGTTCAGGAAAGGGAAACCAACAGGGAGGCTTCCACCCCATGTTCCGCAAGCTGTTCCGCTCCAAGGGCCCGCTGGTCCTCATCTCCGCGGTGATCATCGGCCTGCTCGCCTCGTCCTACGCGATGGCGACGGGCGAGGGCAAGGCGCTGCTCGCCGGCAAGCGCAACCCCGGCAGCAACAACTCCGCTGCTCTGACGTCCGAGACGCAGATCATCGCCAACAACGGCACCTACGGCACCCGCCAGTCCAACAAGTCCAACAACGGCGGCGGCGCCATCTACGGCTGCCGCTCCGCGGCCGGCGGCTCCGAGAAGGGCAACGAGCCCTGCATCCGCTCCTCGAACCTGGCCGACGGCCGCGCGTTCGAGTTCTCGGCCAACGGCGGCACCGAGGTCGGCCGCATCACGTCCGGCAACACGAAGGCCGCGCCGTTCACGACCAACGCCACCGGCGTGGCGACGGGCCTGAACGCCGACCAGGTCGACGGCCAGAGCGCCAGCGACATCACCGCGGCCGCGCACACCGACGCCGTCACGACCGCCGCGGCGGCGGTGCAGGGCAGCATCTCGTTCGCCCAGGTCGGCTCCGACGGGACGCTCGGCGGCAAGCGCGGCGTCTCGTCGTCCTCGACGACCGGCACCGGCACCTACCAGGTCGTGTTCAGCAACGACATCTCGGCGTGCGCGATCCAGGCCACGGAGGCCACCGTCACCGCCGCGGGCGCCGCGGCGGCCGGGCTGACCGCCGACAAGAAGACCGTGAACGTCTCCACGCGGGACGGCGCGGGCGCGCTCGCCAACGAGCCGTTCCACCTCACGGTCAGCTGCTGAGCGCCTAGCTGGGCGCCTCACGTCCCTCGCACGCGTGCCCGCACGCGTGCGAGGGCCAGGCGCCAGAGCAGGACGCCCAAGTCCGCGACGCCGCCGTAGAGGTGGCCCAGCGGGCCGGTGTAGACCCACGCGAGGGCCCGCGTGGAGGGGGAGAGGCGGCCGGCAGCCATAGACGGCTGACGCTACCTTTACAAGCCACATGGCCGCTGCTACGAACGTCACCACCACCGTCGAAGAGCTCCCCGAGTCCCGGGTTCGAGTCGCCGCGGAGGTCGCACCGCAGGAGATCCAGCGGCGGATCAACGAGGCCGCCGGGCGCATGGGCCGTGATCTGCGCATGCCGGGCTTCCGCAGGGGCAAGGTGCCGGCGCCGGTCGTCGTCCAGCGGCTCGGCCGCGACGCGCTCATCGACGAGGCCGTCCGCTCCGCGCTCCCGCGCTGGTACGTCGAGGCGATCGACGAGGCCCGGATCAAGACGGTCGGCGAGCCCGACATCGACCTCGACTTCGCGAACCTGCCCGCCGAGGGCCAGCCGCTGACGTTCACGATCGAGATCGGCGTCCGGCCGACGGCCACGCTCGGCGACATCTCGACCATCGAGGTCGAGCGGCGCGAGCCGGAGGTCGACGAGCAGGCCATCGACGAGCAGGTCGAGCAGCTGCGCGAGCGCTCCGCCCGCCTCGACACCGTCGAGAAGGCGGCCGAGAACGGCGACTTCGTCGTCATGGACTTCAAGGGCTCGATCGAGGGCGAGGATGGCGAGCGCGACTACTTCGCCGGCGGCGAGGGCCGCGACCAGCTGCTCGAGCTCGGCTCCGGCCAGTTCATCGAGGGCTTCGAGGAGCAGCTGATCGGCCTGAAGGCCGGCGACGAGAAGGTCGTCGAGGTCACGTTCCCGGAGGAGTACTCCGGCGCGCCGCACCTCGCTGGCAAGCCGGCGCAGTTCGAGGTCACGGTCAACGAGGTCAAGGCCAAGCAGCTGCCCGAGCTCGACGACGACTTCGCGACCGAGGCCGGCGGCTTCGACACGCTCGCCGAGCTGCGCGAGGACCTCGCGTCGCGGATGCGCGAGGCCGACGAGCGCCGCGTCGAGGCCGAGTTCAGGGAGGCCGCGCTCGACAAGGTGGTCGAGGGCGCGACGGTCGAGATCCCCGAGTCGCTCGTCGAGGCGCGCGCCCGCGAGCTCTGGGAGCAGATGCTGCACTCGCTGTCGCACCGCGGCATCACGAAGGACGCCTACCTGCGGATCGCGCAGAAGACCGAGGACGAGATCCTCGAGGAGGCGCGCCCGGACGCCGAGCAGGCGCTGCGCCGCGAGGCCGTGCTGGCCGCCGTGATCGCCGCCGAGGACATCGTGCCGTCCGACGGCGACATCCTGGACGCGCTCCAGGAGTCGGCGATCCAGCAGGGGACCAAGCCCGAGAAGCTGCGCAAGCGGCTGGCCGACCAGGGCCGGCTCGACGAGCTGATCGAGGACCTCGCGCAGCGCCAGGCCGTGGAGCTGCTGGCCGAGCGCGCGGGCGGCGCGACGCCGGCCTCCTCCTCCTGAGCAGGAGCGCCGGACGGGCCTCCAACGCCCGTCTGCGCCCCTCAAGGAACCGGGCGCAAGACCGACCTGAAGGCCAGGGGACGCTCCTGGTCGAGTGCTAGCCTCCACGGACCTCTGCGGAAGCACGCGCAGAGGATCTTCCCCGCTGAGAGAGAACGAGCACGAGGTCACATGAGTCCACTGGTTCCTATGGTCGTCGAGCAGACCTCGCGCGGCGAGCGAGCGTTCGACATCTACTCCCGCCTGCTCAACGAGCGCATCGTGTTCCTGGGCACGCCGGTGGACGACCAGATCGCCAACCTGATCGTGGCGCAGCTCCTGCACCTCGAGTCTGAAGACCCGGACAAGGACATCTCGCTGTACATCAACTCCCCGGGCGGGAGCGTGTACGCGGGTCTGGCGATCTACGACACGATGCAGTTCATCAAGCCCGACGTGCAGACGATCTGCGTCGGCATCGCGATGAGCATGGGCGCGCTGCTGCTGTGCGGCGGCGCCAAGGGCAAGCGGATGGCGCTCCCGAACGCGAAGATCCTGATCCACCAGGTCTCCTCCGGCTTCCAGGGCCAGGCGACGGACATCGAGATCCACGCGAAGGAGATCATCGACATCCGCCAGCGCCTGGACCACATCATCGCCCAGCACACCGGCCAGGAGTACGACAAGGTCCGCAACGACACCGAGCGCGACTACTTCATGAGCTCGCCCGAGGCCGTGGAGTACGGGATCATCGACCGGGTGATCTCCGAGCATTAGACTCGGAGCCACCCTTCCTGTCAGAGACTGAAGAGGCGGATGTAGATGGCGCGTCCCACCGACTCCAACGAGCAGCTCCTGTGCAGCTTCTGCGGGAAGTCGCAGCGGCAGGTCAAGAAGCTGATCGCCGGGCCCGGCGTCTACATCTGCGACGAGTGCATCGATCTCTGCAACGAGATCATCGACGAGGAGCTCACGGCGCCGCCGTCGTTCGACCTCGACAACCTCCCGAAGCCGCGGGAGATCTACAACGTCCTGGACGAGTACGTCGTCGGCCAGGAAGAGGCCAAGCGCACGCTGTCCGTAGCGGTCTACAACCACTACAAGCGCGTGCAGATGATGCAGTCGGCCGAGTCCGACATCGAGCTGCAGAAGTCCAACATCCTGCTGCTCGGGCCGACCGGCTGCGGCAAGACGCTGCTGGCCCAGACGCTGGCGCGCATCCTGAACGTCCCGTTCGCGATCGCCGACGCCACGGCGCTGACCGAGGCCGGCTACGTCGGCGAGGACGTCGAGAACATCCTCCTGAAGCTGATCCAGGCCGCCGACTACGACGTCAAGAAGGCCGAGACCGGGATCATCTACATCGACGAGGTCGACAAGATCGCGCGCAAGGCGGACAACCCGTCGATCACGCGCGACGTCTCCGGCGAGGGCGTGCAGCAGGCGCTGCTGAAGATCCTCGAGGGGACGACCGCGTCGGTCCCGCCGCAGGGCGGCCGCAAGCACCCGCACCAGGAGTTCCTGTCGATCGACACGACGAACATCCTGTTCATCTGCGGCGGCGCGTTCGCGAACCTCGACCAGGTCATCGAGCGGCGGATCGGCCACAAGGGCATCGGCGTCGGCGCGACGATCCCCGCCAAGGCCGACGAGGACAAGGGCGAGGTCTTCCAGAAGTGCCTGCCCGAGGACCTCGTCAACTACGGGCTGATCCCCGAGTTCATCGGCCGCCTGCCGGTCATGAGCGCGGTGCACCAGCTGTCGCGCGAGGACCTCATCACGATCCTGACCGAGCCGCGCAACGCGCTCGTCAAGCAGTTCCAGCGCTTCTTCCAGTTCGACGGCATCGAGCTCGTGTTCTCCGAGGACGCGCTGGGCAGCGTCGCGTCGCTGGCGCTGGAGCGCGAGACCGGCGCCCGCGGCCTGCGCTCGATCATCGAGGAGACGCTGCTCGACGTGCAGTTCGAGCTGCCGTCCCGCCGCGACGTCAAGAAGTGCGTCGTGACCAAGGAGACGATCGAGAAGGGCATCACGCCCACGCTCGTCACCGAGGCCGTCGAGGACGACACGCCGCAGGCCGAGTCGGCCTAAGCCCGTCACGCCTGCTGCACCGGAACCCATCGCGTTCGGAGGCGGCGCACTGGATCGCGCCGCGCTCCGGCGCACCGACGACGCGTGGCTGGCGGCGGCCTGGGCCGACCCGGCGGCGCGCGCCGTGGTCGTCGGTGCTGGTGGGGCGGCGACCACGCCGGTGGCGCTGGACGGCGACGGCGACGGCGATCGCCGCGACGCCGTCTTCCTCGGCCTCGACGACGCCGGCGCGCCCGTGTTCGCGATCGAGCGCGAGGGCGTGGAGCTCACCGGCCTGCGCGACCTCGCGGTCTCGCTGCCGGGCGCGGAGCTGGGGACCATCGCCTACGCCAGCGCGATGCGCGCCTGGGCGAGGGCGACGCGCTTCTGCGGCGTCTGCGGCCTGCCGACCGAGCCGCGCGAGGGCGGCCACGTCCGCGTCTGCGCCAACGGCCACAGCCACCATCCGCGCACCGATCCGGTCGTCATCATGCTCGTGACCGACGGCGACCGCGCGGTGCTCGGGCGCCAGGCCACCTGGCCCGCCGGCCGCTACAGCGCGCTCGCGGGCTTCGTCGAGCCCGGCGAGCGCCTGGAGGACGCCGTCGCGCGGGAAGTCCTGGAGGAGTCCGGTGTCCGCGTGCGCGACGTGACCTACGTCGACAGCCAGCCCTGGCCCTTCCCGCTCTCGCTGATGCTCGGCTTCCACGCGACCTACGCGGGCGGCGAGCTCGCACGCGGCGACGACGAGCTCGAAGACGTCGCCTGGTTCACCCGCGCCGAGATCGCGACCGCCGTCTCCGGCGACACCGCCTGGATCGACGGCTCACCCTCGGACCGCCTGATGCTCCCACCCAAGACGGCGATCGCACGTCTCTTGATCGATCGCTGGGTAGATCAGACCTGATGCCCAAGCTGATCCCCCGCAAGGTCGTTCCGTGGATGCTGCTGATCGAGGCCGCGCTGGTCGCGCGGACGCACTGGGGGCTGCTCGACACCCAGGATCGGCGGGAGCTGTCGCGGATCGTCCGCAAGTCGCACGGGAACCCGATGAACGTCACCAAGAACGAGCGCGCCGAGCTGGCGCGGATCGTGCGGCGGCTGGACCTCATCACCGCCGGCCGGAAGCTCATGCCGCTGCACGGCGGGCTGCGGCGCGGCAAGCGCTGAGGCTGGGCTAACGGGCGGGGTGCCAGCGGTCGTGGCGCGCCACGACCAGGAGGTAGGTCGCCGGCAGCCGCACCGCGCCGTGCGTGCCGCGGTTCCACTCGTCGACCAGGCCGCGGAAGCGGTCGCGCAGCTCGGCGTAGCGCTCGCCGTCGAGCATCTGCCGCGCGGCGATCAGCGCGCCGAAGTTCGCCTCCTGCCAGGCGAGCGTCTCGGCGATCGAGCCGAACTCCCACGTGATCGTCCCGCGCGTGACCTCCAGCCCGGACGCGTGCGGCGCCAGCCGCCGGCGGACGGTGGTCTCGATGCCCCAGTCGATCGGCCGGTCGGTGCCCATCGGCACCGGCAGGTACTCGCCCATCAACGCGGTGATCTGACCGGTGAAGCCGTCCGGCGTCCACGCCGTCAGGCCGACCACGCCGCCGGGCACGGTCACGCGGAACGCCTCGGCGATCGCGACCTCGGGCCGCGGCGCGAACATCAGGCCGAACGCGGAGGTCACCGCGTCGAACGCGCGGTCCGCGTAGGGCAGCGCTTCGGCGTCGGCCTCCTCCCAGCGGACGTCGAGCCCGAGCCGCTCGGTCCGCGCGCGGCCGGCGGCCACCAGCGACGGCGCGAAGTCCGTGGCCGTCACCCGCGCGCCCATCCGCGCCGCCGCGACCGCCACGTTGCCGTCGCCGGCCGCGACGTCCAGGACGCGGTCGCCGGCGCCGACGTCGCACGCGGCCACCAGGCTCTCGGCGGCCGGCACGAACCGCTTGGCGACCTCCGGGTAGTGGCCCAGCGCCCAGAAGGCCTTCATCCGCTCCTTCAGCTGCGCGACGTCGTCCATCCCCACTCGATCCTCCCCGATCCTGCGCATCGGCGCCATGGGATGTCCGCACACATGCCGCGCGGGCGAGGGGTCCTGGTTCAGGCGGCGCGCGCCACGACGTTCAGCCGCACGTAGTCGTGGACCGGATCGGGGCCCATCGCCTCGGCCACCGCGTCCACGAAGCCGTCGTGCAGCTCCTCGGGCAGCCGCTCGAGGTGCGAGCCGAGCGAGACCGCGCGCAGGAAGTCGCGCAGCGGCTCCGGGTACTGCGGCGACGGCTCCAGCCAGCAGCGCTCGACCGCGAAGCCGGCGCGTTCCAGCCGCTCGGTCGTCTCCTCCGGCCCGGCGTAGTTCCACGGGCCCGGCCAGCCGGCGAAGTACGGCGCGTAGGGCTCGCGCGCGCTGACCTCCAGGACCGCCCGGACGACGTTGGCGACGTTGCCGCGACCGCCCCACTGGGCGACGAACGGCGCGCCTTCGACCAGCGCGCCGCGGACGTGGGCGAAGAGGCGGTCGTGGTCCTTGATCCAGTGGAAGGTCGCCGACGACACCGCGGCGTCGGCGGGCGGGGCGACCACGAGCTCCAGGAGGTCCTGCCGCTCGAACGACGCCCGCGGGTCGCCCCCGAGCCGCCGCGCGGCCTCCGCGACCATCCGCGCCGAGCCGTCGATCCCGAGCACGTGGCCGTCCGGCCCGAGGCGCTCCAGCAGCTGCTCGGTCACGCGGCCGGTGCCGCAGCCGAGGTCCAGGACCGTCTCGTCGCCGCGCAGCGGCAGCCGGTCCAGGATCTGGGCGCCCCAGCGCTGATGCGGCTGCGCCAAGCCGTGGTAGCGGCCCGCGTCCCACTCGCGGGGCTGCGCCGATCCGTCGTCCATACACTGCGATCCTCTCATGTCGAGCCTGAAGGACCGCAAGCGCTTCGAGCCCTCGGAGGTGGAGCCGCGCATCGTCGAGCGCTGGCTGGCCTCCGGGCTGTTCCACCCCGAGCCCGAGGGCACCGCGGACGAGAACTTCTCGATCGCGATCCCGCCGCCCAACGTCACGGGCGCGCTGCACATGGGCCATGCGCTGAACGGCTCGATCCAGGACACGCTCATCCGCTTCCACCGCCAGCGCGGCCGGCGCGCGAAGTGGATCCTCGGGACCGACCACGCGGGCATCGCGACCCAGACCCAGGTCGAGAAGCGCCTGGTCAGCGAGGGCACGTCGCGCGAGGCGATCGGGCGCGAGGCGTTCATCGAGAAGACGTGGGAGTGGCGCGAGGAGTTCGGCGGCACGATCATCGAGCAGTTCAAGCGGCTCGGCGCGTCCCTCGACTACGAGGAGGAGCGCTTCACGCTTGACGAGCGCTACGCACGGGCCGTGATGAAGGTCTTCGTCGACCTGTATGACAAGGGCTGGATCTACCGCGACAACTACATGGTCAACTGGGATCCGGGCTCCGGCTCGGCGATCAGCGACCTGGAGGTCGAGGAGCGCGAGGCCGACGACACGCTCTACCACGTCGCCTACCCGCTGACCGACGGCTCGGGCGAGGTCGTGGTCGCCACGGTGCGGCCCGAGACGATGCTCGCCGACGTCGCCGTCGCCGTCCATCCGGACGACCCGCGCTACACGCACCTCGTCGGCAAGACGGTCACGCTGCCGCTCGTCGGGCGCGAGCTGCCGATCATCGCCGACGAGTACGTCAAGACCGACTTCGGGACCGGCGCGCTGAAGATCACGCCCGGCCACGACCCCAACGACTTCGAGATCGGGCGCCAGCACGGGCTGCCGGAGCTCAGCGCGATCGGCGAGGACGGCCGGATGACCGACCTCGTGCCCGCCTACGCGGGCCTGACGGTCGCCGAGGCGCAGGCGCGCGTGGTGGCCGACCTCGACGCCGCCGGCGCGATCCGCGCGCGCGAGCCCTACCGCCACACGGTCCCGTTCAGCCACCGCTCCGGCCAGCGGATCGAGCCGCTGATCTCGCTGCAGTGGTTCATGCGGATGGACGAGCTGGCGAAGCCGGCGATCGCGGCGGTGCGCGACGGGCGCGTCAAGATCCACCCCGAGTCGCAGTCGCGCCGCTACATCGACTGGCTGGAGAACATCCGGCCGTGGTGCATCTCGCGCCAGCTGTGGTGGGGCCATCAGATCCCGGTCTGGTACCGCGGCGACGACGAGACCTACGTCGGCATGACCCCGCCCGAGGGCGACGGCTGGACCCGCGACCCGGACGTCCTGGACACGTGGTTCAGCTCGGCGCTCTGGCCGTTCGCCACGCTCGGCTGGCCGGAGGAGACGGCCGAGTTGCGGGCCTTCTACCCGACCGACGTCCTCTCCACGGCGCGCGACATCCTGTTCCTGTGGGTCGCGCGCATGGTGATGATGGGCCTGGAGCTCACGGGCGACATCCCGTTCGAGCACGTCTACGTCCACTCGGTCATCCAGGCGCCCGACGGCCGGCGCATGTCCAAGTCGCTGGGGACCGGCATCGACCCGCTGGAGCTCATCGAGGGCGGCCCGCGTCCGCCGGTCTTCCAGCAGGGCGGGACGTTCCCGGCCTACGGCACCGACGGGCTGCGCTTCGGCCTGCTGGCCATGTCCTCCACGCAGGACGTGCGGTTCAGCGAGGAGAAGGTCGCCCAGGGCCAGGCGCTGGCCAACAAGCTGTTCAACGCCACGCGCTTCGTGGTGACCAACGCGGCGGCCGGAACGGCGCCGGCGCCGCGGCCGACCACCGTCGAGGACCGCTGGATCCTGTCGCGCCTGGCCGCCGCGCGCGCCGACTTCGCCGAGCGCGTCGGCGCCTTCGACTTCTCCAAGGCCGCGCTCGGGCTGTACGACTTCGTCTACGGCGAGCTGTGCGACTGGTACCTCGAGCTGATCAAGGGCCGGGACTACGACGCCGACCTGTCCGCGCACTTGTTGTACGTGTTGCGCGAGACCCTGGCGCTGGCGCACCCGATCATCCCGTTCGTGACCGAGGAGCTGTGGGAGCACGTCGGGGGCGAGGGCCTGCTCGCGGCGTACGTCGCGGCCGGCGCCGGCGATCCGCGCGACCCCGCGGCGGAGGCCGACATCGAGCGCGTCATCGCGACCGTCCAGGCCGTGCGCTCGTGGCGCGACGCGGGCGGCGTCAAGCCGGGCGCCTTCCTGGCCGCGCGCGTGGACGGGCTGGGCGACGACGGGCTCGTCCCGCTGGTTGCGCGGCTCGCGCGCCTGACGCCGGTGGGCGCCGACGACGCCCGCGAGCCGGTCGCCGCGATCCCGGTCGCCGGCGTCCAGGTCGAGCTGCTGGAGGGCGTCGACCCGGGCGACGCGGCCGCGAAGATCGAGGCCGCGCGCCGCACGCTGGAGGCCGAGATCAAGCGGGCCGAGGGGAAGCTCGGCAACCAGGGCTTCGTCGCCAAGGCGCCGGAGGCGGTGGTCGCCGCCGAGCGCGGGAAGCTCGAGCGGCTGCGGGCCGAGCTGGAGGCGCTGTAGTTGGCGGAGCGTCCGATGCGGCTCGAAGACGCCGAGCGGCTCCTGCTGTCGCTCGAGCTGTTCGGCATGCGGTTCGGCCTGGACCGCATGCGCCGCCTGCTCACCGCGCTGGGCTCGCCGCAGGAGCGGTTCGGCGCGATCCACGTCGTCGGGACCAACGGCAAGTCCTCGACGGTCCGGATGACCGCGGCGATCCTGCGCCGCCACGGGCTGCGCGTCGGCGCCTACCTGTCGCCGCACCTCGTGACGTTCGCCGAGCGCGTCCGCGTGGACGACGCCGACGTCTCGGGCGCCGAGTTCGCTGCCGCGGTGCAGCGCGCCGCGGCCGCCGCCGCGAAGGTCGACCGCACCGCCGACGCCGACGACCACGTCACGCAGTTCGAGCTGCTCACCGCGGCCGCGTTCGACCTGTTCGCGCGCGCGGGCGTCGACGCGGTCGTCGTGGAGGCCGGCCTCGGCGGGCGCTTCGACGCGACCAACGTCATCCGGTCCGACGTCGCGGTCCTCACGAACGTGGGGCTGGAGCACACGCGCTGGCTGGGCCCGACCGTCGCCGACATCGCCACCGAGAAGCTCGACGTGCTCGAGCCGGGCACGACGCTGATCGTCGGCTCCGACCTGCACCCCGACGCCCGCGCGCTCGCCGACGCGACCGCGCGCGAGCGCGACGCGCGGCTCGTCGTGGCGCCCGCCGACCCCGGCACGGGCATGGAGATCCTGGCCCGCGGCGGGTTCCAGCGGCGCAACTTCGCGCTGGCGATCGAGGCGGCGCGCGCGTACCTGGAGAGCCGCGGGCGCGCGCTCGACGACGTCGCGGTCCGCGCCGCGGCCGCCTCGACGCTCGTGCCCGGGCGCTTCGAGGTCATCGCCCAGCGGCCGGACACGGTCATCGACGGCGCCCACAACGCGGGCGGCCTGGTCGCGCTGGCCGAGGCGCTGGGCGGGCGGGACGGCTTCCTCGGCGACCGCCGGCTCGTCGCGTGCCTGGCGATCCTGGACGACAAGGACGCGTCGGCGATGCTGCGCACGCTGCTGCCGCTGTGCCACGGCATCGTGATGACGCGCGCGCACACGCCGCGCGCGCTGCCGCCGGGGACGCTCGCCTCGCTGGCCCGCCAGCTCGGGTTCACCGGCCCGATCGAGATCGTGGGCGAGGCGCACGCCGCGCTGGAGCGCGCCAGGACGCTCGCGGGCCCCGACGGCGTCGCGCTGGCGACCGGCTCGATCTACCTCATCGCCGACCTGCTGCGCCCCGCGGGCGCGGCCCGGAGCACGCTGTGAACGACGACCAGGGCCCGCGCGTGGGCGCGATGATCGCGATCGTGGCCGTCAGCGTCGCGCTGGTGATCCTGGTGTTCTTCGGGATCGGCTACGGCTTTGGGCGGCTGTTCTTGTAGGTCTTGATCAGCGGTCCAGCGTGCAGACGCGCAGCTCTCGCTAGGTCCCGCGAGCGGGACATGCCCGTCCCGTTACGGCGTGCAGACGGGTCGGATACGGCGCCGAAGAAGGCAGGAGCGGGGCTTCTGGGTACGAACAGGTGACTGGGAGCAGAGCATCTGACGCCCTACACCCCCTAGGATTCCTGAGCACATGCCCGTCGAAGCGGTCTTCGGGATCGACAGCTCCGGCCTGGATACGGCCGTAAAGCTGCTGATCCTCTTCCTCGTCGTCATCTACGTGGCGTTGATCTACTACACGTACGCGGACGCGCGCCGGCGCATCGAGGACCCGATGCTCATCGGGTGCGCGACCGCGGCGGCGCTGTTCCCGTTCGTCGGGACGATCGTCTACATGATCGTGCGGCCGCCCGAGTACCTCGACGACGTCCGCGAGCGCGAGCACGAGATGCAGGCCGCCGAGGCGCGGCTGCACGGCGCCGGCTACCTGCTGTGCCCGCACTGCGACCACGAGGTCAAGGACGACTTCCTGCGCTGCCCGCACTGCCTGCGCAAGCTCAAGGACCCGTGCGGCACCTGCGCGAAGCCGCTGGACCCGGCGTGGAAGATCTGCCCGTACTGCGAGGCCGAGATCCCGGGCGTGACGCCGCAGCCGCGGCGCCGGCGCCGCCGGCAGGCCGGCGATCTCGAGCAGACGGCGGTCAGCGAGCCCGGATCGTAGAGTCCGGGGAACGCTCGCCTGGCGGCTCGCGTTCCCTGGCGGGAAGCTCGCGCAGGGCGCTCGTTCCCGCGGGCTCAATCACCTCGAACATCACCTTTAGGAGCAACGACCCTTGTCCCGGACCCTCATCCTCGTCAAGCCCGACGCGTTCGCGCGCGGCCTCACCGGCGAGATCCTCGCGCGCTTCGAGCGCAAGGGCCTCAAGATCGCCGCCCTCAAGCTGGTCACCACCCCGCGCGAGACCGCGGAGACGCACTACGCCGAGCACAAGGAGCGCCCGTTCTTCGGCGAGCTCGTCGACTTCATCACCTCCGCGCCGCTGGTCGCCGCGGTGCTCGAGGGCGACGACGTCGTCAAGGCCTCGCGCCAGCTGATCGGCGCGACCAACCCGCTCGAGGCCAACACGGGCTCGATCCGCGGCGACTTCGCGATCGCCGTCGGCCAGAACCTCGTGCACGGCTCGGACTCCGACGAGTCGGCCGCGCGCGAGATCGGGATCTGGTTCCCGGAGCTGTAGCGCCCGCGCCCGTGGTGCGCCGGTTGGTCCTGGCCAGCGGCTCGCCGCAGCGCCGCGCGATCCTGGACGACCTGGGCCTCGCCTTCGAGGTCCGGTCGTCCGACGTGGTCGAGGAGGAGGTCGGCGCCCCGAAGGTCGTCGCCTCCGAGAACGCGCTGCGCAAGGCGCTCGCGGTCGCCGCCGACGCCGGCGACGACGCGCTCGTCATCGGCTGCGACACGCTCGTCGCGACGGACACCACGATCTGGGGCAAGCCGGCCGACGCGGACGCGGCGCGCGCGACGCTCCGCCACCTCGCCGGCCGCACGCACCACGTCGTCAGCGGCCTGGCGGTCGTCCGGGCCGGCGACGTGCGCGCCGCGACCGAGGTCACGGCCGTCACCTTCCGTGAGCTCGACGACGCCACGATCGACTGGTACGTGGCCACCGGCGAGTGGAACGGCCGCGCCGGCGGCTACGCGATCCAGGGCCGCGGAGCCGTCCTCGTCAAGCGGATCGAGGGCGACTACCTCAACGTGGTCGGCCTGCCGGTCGCCGCGCTGCTGCAGCTCTGCCCGACCCTGACGAGGGACTTCGCCGCCGCCCGGTAGCTAATGCGGGTGGCATAGGAACGCCACCTGCTGCTCCGGCGTCCGGAAGGCGCGGCCGGCGTAGAGCGGGAGCTGGGCCTTCTGCTCGGCGAGCAGGTGGTCGGCCTGCGCGCGCGACAGCGCGCCGACCGCCACGCCGCGGGCCGCGCGCCGCACGAGCACCGACCACAGCGCGCCCTGGACGTGCTTGGCCGACCGGCCGCCGCGCGCGCCGATCGCGACCGGCGTCAGCGCCTGGTCGCGCAGCGTCCGGAAGCGCGCGGGGGAGACGCCGAAGATCGCCCTCGCAGCGGCGGGGATCGCCGGCGTGTGGAAGACGTGGAACAGCACGTGGCGGCTGAGGTGCGCCTGCGTCAGCATCGTCTCGGCGCGCCGTTGGAGCACCGGCCGCAGCGCGGGCCTGACGTGATGGAGCCGCGGCGCGACCAGCGCGTGGGCGATCTGGGCGGTCGTGCCCGGAACGCCGTGCGCGCGTGCGAGCTGCAGCAGCGTCCGGTGGTCGTCCAGCCAGGTCTGCAGCTGGTCGTGGTCGGTGTGCACGACGACGTCGAGCCGCGCCTCGTCGAACGGCAGCCACGCCGACATGACCCACTCGTCGGCGGGCAGCCAGTCCAGGCGCGCGCCCTTGGGCGCGTGCGTGTCGGCGGCGCCGGCCGCGCCGGCCCCGGCGACGGCGGCGAGCAGGACGGCCGCGAGGGCCAGGAGCGGGAGGACGACGCGGAAGCGCATGCCTCCTCAAACGGCCGGTCGCGCGCGGTGCTCCGACACCTAGGGCTCGACCTCCCACACCTGAACCCGGACGGCGGCCTGCCGATCAGACGGGGAGGATGTCCCTGCCTCGCCGTCGCCCCCTGCTCGTCGCCGCGCTCGCCGCGGCGGCCCTGACGCTCCCCGCCGACGCCGCCCACGCGACCGGCGGCGGGGCCGCCCCGACCTTCGCCGCCCGCCACACGCTCGCGCTCGGCGCGGGCGCCACCGACCCGCGCAGCCTCGCGGTCGCCGACCTCGACGCCGACGGCCGCCCCGACCTCGTCGCCGGCAGCGCCAACGGCGGCACCGGCGCGATCTCGGTCCTGCGCGGCACCGGCGGCGGCGCGTTCGCGCCCCCGCTCGGCAGCCCGTTCGGCCTCGGCACCACCGGCGGCGCCGGTGCGATCGCCGTCGGCGACCTCAACGGCGACGGCCGCCCCGACGTCCTGGCCACGATCGGCTCCGGGACGCTGACCGACGACCAGCTCGTCCCGCTGGCCGGCGACGGCACCGGCGCGCTGACCGCCGGCACGCCCGTCACCGTCCCGGGCGAGAACCTCTCCGGCGTCGCGCTCGCCGACCTC
>DATDMD010000019.1:0-46096 GCA_036518975.1 Baekduia sp. | reverse complement strand
GACGGGATGAACGACGGCAGCGACCTCGGTGGCGCGGGCGCGGCCGGCGTGCGCCGGTCGCCCAACGGCGCCGGCGCTGCGCGCGGCGGGTCCGGCGGCGGCAACCGCAACGGGTCGAACCTGTCGACGGCGCTGTCGATCATGGAGCTGTGCCGCGGCGACGTCGGCCTGCTGCTGTCGGTCCCGCGCCAGGGGCTCGGCAACTCGGCGATCGCGTCGGTCGCCGACGACGAGCAGCTGGCGCGCTTCGCGGGCCGCTGGGCGGCGATGGCGATCACCGAGCCGGAGGCCGGCAGCGACAGCGCCGCGATCCGGACGACCGCCGTCCTGGACGGCGACGAGTACGTGCTGAACGGTGAGAAGATCTACGTGACCGCCGGCGACCGCGCGGACCTGATCGTCGTCTGGGCGACGCTCGACCGCTCCAAGGGGCGCGCGGCGATCAAGTCGTTCGTCGTCGAGCGCTCCAACCCGGGGCTGCATCTCGACCGCCTGGAGCACAAGCTCGGCATCCGCGCGTCGGACACCGCGGCGTTCCGGCTGGCGGACTGCCGCGTCCCGAAGGAGGACCTGCTCGGCCCGCCCGGGATCGCGGAGACCAACGGGTTCGCCGGCGCGATGCAGACCTTCGACAACACGCGCCCGCTCGTGGCCGCGATGGCGGTCGGGCTCACGCGCGCGTGCCTGGAGGAGACGCGGGCGCTGCTGGAGCAGGCCGGCGTGGTGGTCGACTACGGCGCGCCGGCGGCGCGGCAGTCCGCCGCCGCGGCCGAGTTCGTCGCGATGGACGCCGACTACGAGGCCGCCTACCTGCTGACGATGCAGGCGGCGTGGATGGCCGACAACGGCAAGCCGAACTCGCTGCAGGCGTCGATGGCCAAGGCCAAGGCGGGGCGGACGTGCGTCGACGTGGCGCTGCGCTGCGTCGAGCTCGCCGGCACGCAGGGCTACGGCGAGGACCTGCTGCTGGAGAAGTGGGCGCGCGACGCCAAGATCCTCGACATCTTCGAGGGCACGCAGCAGATCCAGCTGCTGATCGTGGCGCGTCAGCTGCTCGGCCTGACGTCCGCGCAGCTTCGTTGAGCTAATTCTTCTCCTGCACGGCTGAAGGTGCCGCTCGCACACGCCGATGAGTGTGGCGTGCGCCGCTCCGCACCCACCTCTCATCGACCGTCCTGGATCTGCCGCGACCAGCCCGAGCGCGAGCGGTTCCTCGACATGCACGCGCGCATCCTGCCGACGCATCAGCGCATCCTCGGCCTGATCGCGCTGCTGCTCGCGCCGACGATCCCGTGGGACAGCCTCTACGCGCCGATCCCGCTGGTCTTCTCCGTGGTCGGCTACGCGTGGGCGCAGCACAACGCGACGCGGTTCGAGCGGCCCGAGCTGACCATCGCGGCCGGCCTGGTCTTCGGCCAGCTGATGCTGGCAAGTGCGATCGTGATCGACGGGCGCCAGCACAGCGTCGGGCTCGCGATCCTGATCTGGCCGCTGGTCGCCGCCGGCGGGCGCTTCGCGTCGCGCGTGGTCTGGGTCTTCACGGCGTTCACGTTGGTGGTGATGGGTGTCGCGTCGCTGGCCTTCGACGGCGCCGCGGTGGTGCACGACCCGATCCTGCTGACGCTGCCGGTCGCGACGCTGCTCGCGGTCGTGATGATGTCGGCGGTCATCCGCGACTCCGACGCCCAGCACCGCAGCGCCGCGATCCTCGACGGGCTGACCGGGATGCTGAACCGCACGGCGCTGGCGACGCGCACGCACGAGCTCGAGCACCAGGCGGCGGTCACGGGCGAGCCGGTCGCGGTGGTCGTCGGCGACGTCGACCACTTCAAGGCCGTCAACGACACCCACGGCCACGGCGCCGGCGACCACGTCCTGTGCGAGCTGGCCTACCTGATGCGCAAGGAGCTGCGGGCCTTCGACCTCGCCTACCGCGTCGGCGGCGAGGAGTTCGCGATCGTCATGCCGGGCGCCGACGAGGACGCCGCCGCGGAGCTGGCCGAGCGCCTGCGGGTGGCGATCGCGGCGACGCCGCTGGCCGGGCTGGCGGTGACGATGTCCTTCGGCGTGGCGGGGGCGGCGCCGGGCGCGTTCGTGTGGGAGGAGGCGTACGCGCGCGCCGACGCCGCGCTGTACCTCGCCAAGCAGGACGGGCGCGACGCGGTGCGCCGGGCGTCGGGCGGCGCGGTGCCGGCGCTGTCGGTCGCGGCCTGAGGGTTGTTCCGGCGGGTCGCGGCCGTCTGGCTGGGCGCGGCGAGCGTCGTTGGTGAGCAGTGCGGTGCGGGGCTGGTTCTGCGTGGCGTGGTTTGCTCCTCATCTAGGGCGGCAGGCAGTTAGCGGCGACGCTCCGCGCGGTTGGTGTGCTCGTGTGTGGTGGTGCTTCGGGGCGGGTTCGGGGCCGAATCGCCGGCTCATCACGTTCATGGGCACGTTGACTGGCATATGCCCAGTCAACGTGACCGGCACCGCGCAGACTTCGCGCAGCCGCCGGCCTCCGGGCGGTCAATGGCATCTGACCCGCGCTATGCGCGGGCTGGATGCCACTCGCCACGATTCGCCCCCGAATCCACCCCGGGCGGCGATGGATCGCGCCAAAGCCGCCATATACGCGGCTTATGCGCGATCCGTCGTCCATCCGGGCCCGAACCCGCCCCGGAAGCACCAGCAACGACCAGCCACACCGACCGCCGGCGTCGCCGTTGCGGCCGCTCGCCCTAGATGCCAGCAAACCCCGCCACGCAGTACCAACCCCGCATCGAACTGCACACCATCAACGCCCGCGCCGACGAACGAACCAAAGCTCCGCGCTGCTCGCAACCGACGCCTGCGCCGCAGCACGACCCAGCGCTCCGCGCTGCTCGCCACCGGCGCCTGCGCCGCGGCATCGACGAACGCTCCGCGCTGCTCGCCACCGGCGCCCGCGCCGCAGCACGACCCAGCGCTCCGCGCTGCTCGCCACCGGCGCCCGCGCCGCCGCACCGACGAACGCCCCGTGCTGAGTGCCGCCGACCTCCGGCGAGCCCGCAGCACGACACGCGGCGGCGAGAAACCCAGCGCAGGCGCCTCGAGCGGCGGCCGGCCTGACGCTCAGTCCCAGGCGATCGCGTCGAAGCGGGCGCGCAGCTTGGCGCCGCGCGCCGGGTTCAGCGCCGTGACCCAGGCGACGCGGCCGAGGAGGTGCGCGCGGAAGTCCGGGTGGTGGTCGCGGTTCTCGCGCTCCGGGCCGTCGCCGCGTGCGGCGTTGTGGAGGATGGCCTTGAGGCGGTCGTACTCGTCGCGCGCGTAATTCGGATGCGCGTTGACGACGACGCCGGCCACGCGCTGGCGGGTCGCGGCGGTCATCACCTGCGTCTTGCGCGCGTTGAGGCGCAGGCCCTCGCCGGCGACGATCGCCGCGACCGTGCCCTGCGTCCGGGCCGCTCCCCGCGCCAGCGCGCGGTCGCCGGAGAGGACGAGGTCGTCGGCGTAGCGCGTGTAGGTCGCGCCCAACTGCTCCGCGAGGCCGGCCATGCGGCGATCCAACGTGAACGCGCAGAGGTTGGCCAGCAGCGGCGACGTCGGCGCGCCCTGGGGCAGGTGCGGCGCGGCGAGCCGGCGGCCGAGTCGGTGGTGGGCGACGCGCAGGTCGCCGTCCGGGATCGGGATGTCGGACCACGCGCCGGGCGGGACCGAGTTGGTGCACAACCCGGTGAGCGTGTGCGCCACGGCCTCCGAGTAGCCGCCCAGCCGGAAGATCCCGTAGACGCGGCCGGCGGGCAGGGACACGAAGAAGTCCTCGACGTCGAAGCGCAGGATCGCGGGCGCGCCGACGTGGGCGGCGGCGTGCTGGACGACCGAGCGGCCGGGGACGAACCCGTAGGCCGCGTCGTGCGCCGGGATGTGCGCCAACAGCTCGCGGAGGATCCGGCGCTGGAGCGCCTTCAGCCGCGCCTTGGGCTGCTCCAGGACCCGGACCGGCCCGCCGGGGCGCGCGATCCAGGCGTAGGTGTAGTGGCGCAGCCGCCGGTCCTCGGCGCGGCGCTCGCGCCCCTGGACGTCGGCGAACCACGCCAGCTCGCCGGTCGTCAGCTCCAGCCAGGCCGCGAGGTCGCCGACGGTCGCCAGCTCCGGCGCCGCGGGCCAGGGCCGCGCGTCGGCCATCGCGCCCGGCGCGACGAGGCGCCGCCGGGGCGGGTTTCGCTCGGCGGCGAGGCGGTCGCGCGGGTGCAGCGCGGCAGCGACGAAGGCGGTCAGCTCGCGCGGGCGGTCGCGCGGTGGGTGCTGATAGGCGCGCAGGACGCGGCCGACGACGCGGCGCAGCCACGCCTGGCCGGGATCGGCGGGCAGGCCGAGCGCCGCGTGGCCGCGCGTCAGCAGTTCCGGCCGCGTCCACGCGCCCGCCAGGAAGGCGTCGGCGAGGGTGGCGGGGAGGTCGGAGCGGATCGGCATGCGGCGGGCGCGCGGGGGCGGGCTGAGCGGTCGCGCGGCGCCGGGCCCGACGGTCCCGTGTCGTGCGTGCGGGGCATTGCGATCTCGCGCAGCAGGCCGCACGCGCTGCCGTGCCGTGGTTCCTGACGATCCCCGGGGTGGCCCCGGAGAGGCTCGCCCGCCGCTCGCGCGGTCGGGCGCGCCGGCTCGGGCTCGGCGCCGCGCTTCCGAGGCGGCAGCATACCGAGGACCGCACAAGGACCCTCAGCGCTCCGGCAGCTCCCACTCCTGCTCGCCGAGCGTGACGAGGACCGGCTCGCCCTGGCGCGCGGTGACGCTCAGGTCGACCCCCGGCGTGATCGTCTGGTAGACCGCGATCGCGACCGAGCGCCCGCCGAGCAGCGCCGCGAGCTCGCGCATCGCGTCGGCCAGCATGTCCAGGCCGCCGAGCGTGCCGGTCACCTGCCCAGTCTCGGGCTCGACCTCGAACGGCGGCAGCTGGCGCAGCGCGATCCCGCCGCCGAACGACTCGGCCTCCAGCTCGATCGCGTGCGGGAGGTGCATCGTGCGGTCGCCGATCCGGACCTCGACCGGCGCGAGCCGGCCGACGTCGACCAGCGCGGCCGGCGCGCCGTCCGGCATGTCCACCATGACCGCGACGCGCAGGGCGCCCGACCGGTGGAGCACGTCCCGCAAGGTCTCGACGACGGCGTCTAGCGGGCCGACGGAGGCGACGAGGTCGATCTCCTCCCCGGCGTCAGGCTGTGGGTCATCCATCGCCCCCAGCATAGGCACGCCGGACGCTGTGAGAGGATGCCGCGCGGAGGAGCACGGCGTGGAGCCAATCGATTCGGCAGAGGTGGCAGAGGCGATGGTCGGCGGCGACGCCGGGCATCTCGCGCGCCTGTTCGCCATGTCGCCCGACCTGCTCGCCGCCGCGGGCTTCGACGGGCTGCTCAAGCTCTTCAACGACGCGTGGGAGGCGCAGCTCGGCTGGACGCGCGAGGAGCTGGAGGCCAAGCCGTACCTCGAGCTCGTCCATCCCGACGACCGCGCCGACACCGAGGCGCAGATCGCGCGCCTCGCCCAGGGCGAGACGATCGCCGAGCACGTCTGCCGCATCGTCCGCCGGGACGGGGCGATCCTGCACTTCGCCTGGAGCGGCGGGCCGGGCGACGAGGCGTTCTACATCGTCGGGCGCGAGGTGACCGAGCGGCTGGCGATGGAGCACGAGCTGGCCCAGCGCGCCGAGCGCCTGGCGACGACCAACGCCGAGCTCCAGGACTTCGCCTACACCGCCTCGCACGACCTGTCCGAGCCGCTGCGGATGGTCGCGTCGTTCCTCGGGCTCCTGGACCGGCGCGCGGCCGGCGGGCTGGACGACCAGGCGCGGGAGTACCTGCGCCAGGCCAGCGACGGCGCGCTGCGGATGCGCCGCCTCATCGACGACCTGCTCCTCTACTCGCAGGTGGCCAACGCGGAGCCGCGGCGCGAGCAGGTCGACCTGCGCGGTCTGGTCGACGGCGTCGTGGCGGTCCTGCGCCCGGCGATCGACGAGGAGCGCGCGGAGGTCGTGGTCGGCGAGCTGCCGACGATCGAGGCCGAGCCGACGCAGCTCGCGCAGCTGCTGCAGAACCTCATCGGCAACGCGGTGAAGTTCCACCCGCCGGAGCGTCCGCCGACGGTGCGGGTCACGGCGCGCCGGACGATCGGCGGCTGCGTCGTGACGGTCGCCGACGACGGGATCGGGATCCCGGAGCCCGACCAGGAGCGCATCTTCGCCATGTTCACGCGGCTGCACGGGCGCGACGAGTACGCCGGGACCGGGATCGGCCTGGCGATCTGCCGGCGGATCGCCGAGCGCCACGGCGGCCGGATCTATGTGGAGTCGGCGGTCGGCCGCGGCAGCCACTTCCACACGCTGCTGCCCGACCGGCCGGGGACGCGAGGGACGCCGGCGGGGCGCTAGGCCAGGTCGGCGCAGCGAATAGCTGCCGCGCAAGACTTGCGCTAATTCGCGGGCGATCCGCAACACAGGTCGTACGGATCCGTGAGTGGCTCTCGTTAGTCTCGGACCGTGCCGCGGCTGCCTCTCCGGATTCTGTTGTTCGTTAGCTCCTACGCACCGCTTTTCGTGCTCCTTGCATATCGGTCTCGGCACGTTCGCTACGCGGTGGCGATCCTCGGAGGTCTGGCCCTGGTCTCATCGGTTGCTCTCGGCGTCCTGATGTGGACGTATCGCGATGCGAAAGGGTCCGCATTGACGGTTGCACGCATCAAGCCACGCGACACCGAGGTCCTGAGCTACATAGCGGGATACCTCATCCCGTTCTTCAACCTAGACCTGAGCCACCGAGACGACGTTGTGACGCTGGTCGGTTTTCTCTTGGTCCTCTGCGTGATCTACGTGAATTCGAGCCTCTTGCTCGTCAACCCGCTACTCAGTTTTGTTGGCTTTCGCGTATGGGAGGTCGTAGACGTAGACGATCATGAGTATCTATTAGTATCCCGCCGTGCTCCTGCGCCACGGCAGGTCATCGAGCCGATGAAGGTCGGCGACTACCTACGAGTTCAAGTTTGACCACAACAAGCAGACCGACGCCCACAGTAGAAGCTACGAACAAGCTCAGAGCCCTAGAGAAGTTCTTGGGCGCCTCCCCGCCCCTCAGCGTGGCGGTTATCGCGTCGGTGCCCGACGACGACCCTCGGCCGGGAGAGCCAGCGACGTTGTCGCTGTCCGGCGAAGCAGCCGAGTTCTTCCGCGACGATGTTCTCGGGAGGGCGATCAACAAGCCCATATCCGATGAGGCTTGGCGGCTGCTGGAACTCGACCCCGTGTACAAGCAGGAGACGAGCGACGTCGAGCACGCTCGGTTGAGCGATGTGCCGGAGGTGGATCTCGCGTGCGACGCCTACCGCAATCTCGCGCCCGCGCCAGAATTCGACGCCTCCGACGAATTCGTGAAGCGGCTCGCTTACTACGTCATTGTCGCCGGTGCCCCGGGCGGCGAGCAGGCGTTCTTTTTTCGAAGCTTCACCGCCAGCGCGGAGCTGCGGCGAAAGACAGGCGCGGCGATCTTCCGGCGCGATGGCCAGTTCGATCGCGTCGAGGAGAGAATCTTCCTGTTCGACGAGTCGATCGACTGCTTCGTGTTCGACGGCGAGCTCTTCGTCATCCGGAAGGGTGACTATCGGCGCATCTTCCAGCAGTTCGCAGCGCTTCAGGCGAAAGCGCGTGAGGCGGCCAAAGCCCTCGACGGGCGGGTGCCGATCGCCAATTTCGATGCGTTTGCCGACGCTTGCGCACGGCAGGCAGCCATGGCTGACAAGCTCATAGCTGTCCAAGGGCGGTCCTATTTCTCGACTCTCACGTTGGAGAAGCTTGAGCCCGTGATCGCTGAGTTCGGGCTTGACATCGGCGTCGAGACGATTGACGGGGTCCGGAAACTCGTCTTCAAGACCGATCCGGCGCATCGCTGGCTGATCGTCAAGCTGCTCGACGACGACTACCTTCGGTCGACGCTCACGGACCTCCACTATGAGGCGAACTCAAAGCTTCGTCATAGCGCCAGGGAGGCGAACTAGCCAGCCGGTGTCAAGGCGCTAGGCCAGGTCGAAGCTCGCGGTGCGCAGCCGCTCGGCGGTCGCGGCCGCCCACGGCGCGCCGAGCGCGTCGAGCGGCGCCGCGGCCGCGGCGACGTCGTAGGCGACGCGGCGCAGGTCGACGTCGCCGTCGTCGAGGGTGGCGTAGGCCGCGCGCGGGTCGCCGTCCCACGGCAGGCCGACCGAGCCCGGGTTGACGAGCTCGACCGTGCCGCCGACGCTGCGACGCGCGAACTGGATGTGGGAGTGGCCGAAGACCACGCGGTCCTGCGCGACGCCGACGAGCTTCTGCTCGTCGTCCGCGCCGGGCTCGGGGCCGAACGGCTCGACGTCGGACACCGGCGACGCGTGCACGAACAGCGTCCCGTCGAGGACCGTGGACGTCGGCAGGTCGCCGAGCTCGGCCACCAGCGCGGGCCCGAGCGCCTCGCGCACGGCGCCGCCGGCGCCGCGGATGATCGGGTTGCCGGGCATCGCGTCCGGGTCGGCCTGCCAGCGCTCCCAGTTGCCGCGGATCCACGTCGTCTCCTCGGGCAGGTCGCGCAGCAGCTCGACGCACTCGACCGGCCAGCCGCCGAAGGCCGAGTAGTCGCCGCCGAGCAGGAACCGGTCGGCGCCGCGGCCGCGCGCGTCGGCCAGCACAGCGTCCAAAGCGGGCCTGTTGCCGTGGATGTCGTACAGGATCGCGAGCATGTCGTTCATGATGCCGTGCCGATGGAGCTCCGCGGACCGCATCTGACCCTTCGCCTCCCAGACCCCGACGACGCGCCGGCGCTGCTGGAGCTGGCGCGCGACCCGGAGGTCACCCGGTGGTTCTCGTGGGGCCCGTACACGGGCGTCGACGAGCCGCTGGCGTGGATCGCCGAGCAGGAGGGCAGGCGCGGCGGCGGCGTCCAGCTCGACTTCGTGGTCCACGACCGCGAGCACGGCCCGATCGGCGTCACCGGCCTGGGGGAGCTCAACGGCCGCGACCGCCGCGCGATGGTCGGGACGTGGCTGGGGCGCGCGCACTGGGGCTCGGGCGCCAACGCGGAGTCCAAGGCGCTGGTCGCCCACCTCGCGTTCGGGATCTGCGGCCTGGAGCGCCTCGGCGCCTACTCCAACCCCGACAACGCGCGCAGCGCCCGGGCGCTGGAGCGGATCGGCTTCACCCGCGAGGGGACGCTGCGCGGCTGGCACCGCCACGGCGACCGGCAGCTGGACGTCCACGTCTTCGGCCTGCTGCGCGGCGACTGGGACGCCGGGCCGCTGCGCGACGTCAAGGTCGCCGCGATCGGCACGCCGCCGGCGCCGTGGATCGTGGGGGAGGACGCATGAGCGGCGAAGCGCCCCTGGAGGTCCGCGGCCTCACGCGCCGCTACGGCCGGCTCGTCGGCCTCGCGGCGCTGGACCTCGACGTCGCCGCCGGCGAGTGCGTCGCGATCATCGGCGCCAACGGCAGCGGCAAGTCCACCGCGGTCCGGACGATCGCCGGGCTGCTGGAGCCGACCGAGGGCACGGTCCGGATCTGCGGCCACGACCCGCACACCGAGCCCGACGGCGAGCAGGCGCGCGCGGCGCTTGCGCTCGTCCCCGACTCGCCGCTGCTCTACGACGACCTCACCGTGCGCCAGCACCTCGAGCTGGTCACGCTCGCCCACGGCGTGACCGACGAGGGCGTCGGCGAGCGGATCGACGCGCTGCTGGGCCGGCTGGACCTGACCGCGCGCGCCGACTTCCTGCCGTCCGAGCTGTCGCGCGGGATGCGCCAGAAGACCGGGCTGGCCTGCGCGCTGATCCGGCCGGCGCGCCTCCTCATGCTGGACGAGCCGGTCGTCGGCCTGGACCCGCCGTCGCAGGCGCTGCTCACCGAGCTGCTGCTGGAGGCCAAGGCCGGCGGCGCGGCGATCGTCCTGACGACCCACCAGATGTACTTCGCCGACGGCGTCGCGGACCGGGCGCTCGTGCTCGGCGAGGGCGCCGTCGTCGACAAGGGCTCCTGGCGCGACGTGCGCGGGCGCGCGGCGGCGCAGGGCTGGCTGCCGGACGAGCACGATGGCTGACGCCCGCGACCTGCGGCGGTTCTGGAAGCGCGTCCAGGAGCCGCCGTCGCTGCTGAAGCGCCTGGAGCCCGTCTACTACGTCTTCATCACGCTGGCGATCGGCGGCCCGCTGGTCTACGGCACGGTCAGCCAGGCGCTGTCGGAGGTCGCGACGCCGCGCGCGGTCGCGACCTGGGGGCCGGCGCTGGCGCTCGCCGCGCTGCTGGCGCTCGTGCGCTGGGGCGCGGTCCAGGGACCCGTGGTCTTCTCCGCCGCCGACGTGGCGCAGCTGCTGGGCGCGCCGCTGCGGCGCGCGGACCTGACGCTGGGCCGCCTGCTGCGCGGGCTGGCCGTCGGGACGGGGCTGGGCGCCGTCGTCGGCGGCCTCTCGCTGATCGGCGTGGCCGGCGCCGGCCGCGGGATCGCGGTCGCGCGCGGCGCGGGGTTCGTCGTCGCGCTGGCGCTGCTGGCCGCGCTCGGCGTCGCGGGCGCCGCGCTCGTCCAGGGCTCGGCGCGCTGGGACCGCGCGACGCGGCTGGCGGCGTGGCCGCTGCTGGCGGCCGGCGCGGGCCTCGTCGTCCTCGCCGCCGACGACGGGTCGGCCGGCCAGCACGTCGCGCTGTGGTCCGGGCCGTGGGGCTGGGCGGTGCAGCCGCTGGTCGACAACGCGGGCGCCTGGCCGGTCGCGCTCGCGCTCCTGGCCGCCGTGACCGTCGCGGCCGTCGCGCTGGCGCTGGCGCGCCGCGGGCTGACGCCGACCGAGCGCCACCTGGTGCGCGCCGAGGCGCGCAGCGGCGCGGTCGCCGCGATCTACTCCATGAACGCGCGCTACGTCCGGCGCAGCCTGTCGGGCGTGACGGGGCGGCCGGCGCGCGCGCCGCGCGGTCACCGGCTGCGCCCGCCGCACCAGCCGCGCTGGACGATCCCGTGGCGCGACGCCGCAGCGCTGCTGGGGACGCCTCAGCGGATCGGCGAGGCGGTCGCGCTCGCCGCCGGCGGCACGGCGCTCTGCGTCGTCAACGGCGACCACCCGGCCGCGGTCGCGGGCGGGGCGCTGATCATCTTCGCCGGCGCCTCGCGCGTCCTCGAGCCGCTGCGCGCGGAGACCGACCAGCCCGGCCGCGTCCGCGTCCTGCTGCGCGCCCCGATGGGGCGCGTGATCGCCGCCCACGCCTTCGTGCCGGCCGTCGTGGTCGCCCTCGCGGCCACCGTCGCGGCGATCGCCTGCGCGATCGCGGGCGCGCTGCCGGACAACGGCGGGACCGCGGCGGTCGTGGTCGTCCTCGCGACGGTCCCGATCACGCTGTGCGCCGCGCTGAGCAGCCGGCGCGGCGGGCAGCTGCCGCCGAGCATCATGGCGACGGCCTACGGCGACCAGACCGGCACGACCGGCCTGCTGATCGTCGTCTGGATCGTGGCGTTCCCGCTGCTGGCGGCGGTCGTCGGCGCGCTGCCGGTCAGCACGGTGGTCCGCAACGGCAGCGCGGGCGCGCCGCAGCTCGTCGCTGCGCTCTTCGGGGTCAGCGCGGCCCTGACGGTCGCGCTCGGCTGGGAGCGCTACGCGCCGGACTGAGCGCCGCGTCAGGCGTCGCGCCGGGCTTCCCAGCGGAAGCCGCGCACCGCGAAGAACAGGCCGATGAGCGTCCACACGGCGACGACGCACAGGCCGGACGCGTTGTCGGCCAGCGACCGGCCGCTCACCAGCGCGCCCGACAGCCCGTCGATGATGTGCACGAGCGGCAGGACCTGGGCGATGTCGCGCAGGAACTGCGGCGCGTTGTCGACGTCGTAGAACACGCCCGAGATGAAGATCACGGGCAGGAAGATGATGTTGTTGTAGGCGGCGGCCGAGTCGTAGTTGGGCACGACGTGCGACCAGGCGACGCCCAGCGCCGCGAGGCAGACCACGCCCGCGCCGGCGTAGACCACCAACTCGATCCAGTCCTTCGGCCAGCCGGTCCCGAACAGCAGCTTGCCGGCAACGATCACCAGCGCCAGCTGGATGACCGCGTTGGCCACCGCGTTGCCGAACACGCCGAGCAGGTAGGAGCCCTCGGGCAGCGGCGTCCCGCGCATGCGCTTCAGCACGCCCTGCTCGCGCAGGAACGTGAGGTTCATGACCAGCGACGAGAACGTGGTGGCCATGATCGACATGCCCGCGATGCCGGGGATCAGGACGTTCAGGTCGGCCTGGTTGCCGCTGAAGATCGCGCCGAAGAGCGCGAGGAAGAGCAGCGGGAGCAGGAAGTTGAAGAACGCGGCGCTCGGGTTGCGCCAGAACATCCGGCGCTCGAGCCGGTACTGGTGCCAGGCCAGGATGAGGGCGTCAGACATCGGCGGCCACCTCCTCCTCGTCGGTGGTCACGGGCTCGGCGGTGAGCTCGAGGTAGACGTCCTCCAGCGACGGCCGCGACACCGACAGGTCGCGCAGCGCCTCGCCGCGCGCCAGCGCCGCGGAGGTGAGCTGGTGCAGCAGCGCGGTCGGGTCGTCGGTCTCGCGCGACTCCATCGCGCCGGTCTCGGCCGCGCGCCAGGCGACGGTGTACCGCGACGACGACGCGCCCAGCTCGGCCGGCGGCCCCTCGGCGACGATCCGGCCCTCCTTGATGATCGCGACGCGGTCGCACAGCGCCTGGGCCTCGTCGAGGTAGTGCGTCGTCAGCAGCACGGTCTTGCCGAGCTCCTGCAGCGAGCGCACGACGTCCCACGCCGCGCGGCGCGCCGCCGGGTCGAAGCCGGTGGTCGGCTCGTCGAGGAAGATCAGCTCCGGGTCGCCGATCAGCGCGAGGCCGAAGTCCAGCCGCCGCTGCTGGCCGCCCGACAGCGTGCGCGACAGCGCGTCGGCCTTCTCGTTCAGTCCGGCCAACGACAGGACCTCGTCCACGTCGCGCGGGGCTGGATAGAAGCGAGCCCAATGCTCCAGCGCCTCGCGGACCGTCAGGTGGCGGTACATGCCCGACGACTGCAGGACGATCCCGACCCGCCGGCGCAGGTCGCGCGGCCGGCGCTCGGGGTCGTGGCCGAGGACGGAGACGATGCCCGCGTCGCGGACGCGGTAGCCCTCCAGGATCTCCACCGTGGAGGTCTTGCCCGCGCCGTTGGGGCCGAGCAGGCCGAAGACCTCCCCGGGCGCGACCTCGAAGTCGATCCCCCGCACGGCCGCGAACGTCCCATAGGACTTGCGCAGATCGCGTACGAGGATGGCGGGAGCGCCGGCGGCCACGCCTCCATTCAATCAGCGCGGACATGAGAGGCTCTGTGACGTTGCCACGGGCGGCCTGCATCGACATCGGCTCCAACACGACCCGGCTGCTCGTCGCCGAGGCCGATCCCGAGCGCGCCGGCGGGCTCGTGGAGGTCGCCGCGCACCGCGCGTTCGTCCGCCTCACCGCCTCCGAGCGGCGCTTCGGCATCCCGGACGCCAAGGCGCAGGCGATCGCCGAGGCCGTCGCCGAGCAGGCCCTGACCGCCCGCGCCAACGACATCGCGGCGCTGCGCGTCGTGGCGACCGCCGCGCTGCGCGACGCGCCGGGCCGCGACGGGCTCATCGCGCGGCTCAGCGCGGCCGCGGGCGTCCCGGTCGAGGTCCTCTGCGGCGAGGAGGAGGCGCGGCTGGCCTTCGCGGGCGCGACCGCGTCGCTGGCGGGCGACGGCGTCGGGACGGTGGTCGTCGCCGACGTCGGCGGCGGGTCGACCGAGCTCGCCCACGGCGCGCCGGGACACGTGCCGTCCTGGTGGGCGTCGCTGCCGATCGGGTCCGGCGTCCTGGCCGAGGAGCACCTGAGCGGCGACCCGCCGACGGCCGCGGCGGTCGCGGCCGCGCACGCCGGCGCGGCGGCCGCGGTCGAGGCGGCGGGCTGCCCGCGGGCCGACGTGGCCTGGGCGGTCGGCGGCAGCGCCACGTCGCTGCGGCGCCTGTGCGGCGAGCGCCTCACCGCGGCGGCGCTGGATCGCGCGCTGTCCCGCGTGACCGCCGGCCCCGCCCAGGACGTCGCCCTCGACCTCGACCTCCACGTCGAGCGCGTGCGGCTCCTGCCCGCCGGCCTGATCCTGCTGGGCGCCGTGGCGCGCGCCGCGGGCTGCCCGTTGCGCGTCGGGTGCGGTGGGCTGCGGGAAGGTGTGGTCCTCGACCTCTTGGGAGAAGTGGAGTAGAAGACCCCTACAGGTCGCTCCGACCATGGCGAAGGCGAAGGACATCCCAGGCTTCGACGGCCGCAAGAGCTTCCGCGCGATCGCGCGGGAGGCGGTCACGGTGCGCTCGCGCGAGGTCTTCGAGCACGCGGCGGGCGTGCTGGACACCGAGGACATCGAGCGCGTGCACGACATGCGCGTCGCGACCCGCCGGCTGCGCGCCGTGCTCGAGGTGTTCGCCCCGGCGTTCGACCCCGACGAGCACAAGCGCGCGCTGAAGGAGGTCAAGGCGCTGGCCGACGCGCTCGGCGCGCGCCGCGACCCCGACGTGCAGCTCGCGGCGCTCGCCGGGATCGCCGCCCAGCTCCCCGGGCCCGACCAGCCCGGCATCGAGGCCTTCGCCGCGCAGATCCGCGACGAGCAGCGCGCGGGCAACGCCACGCTGGCCGCCGCGCTGAAGAAGATCGAGGACGACGACCTGCGCGGGCGCCTGGACCGGCTGGTCGCCGAGGCGGTGCCGTCGGCGTGAAGGCGCGCAAGGTCAAGGGGATCGACCCCGACGGGATGGCCGCCGCCGAGGTGGCCAAGATCGTCGCCGTCCGCCTCGATGAGCTGTGGTCGTTCATGCCCTCGGCCCGCGACCCCGCGGCCGTCCACACGCTGCACGACATGCGGATCGCGGCCAAGCGGCTGCGGTACGTGCTGGAGCTGTTCGCGCCGTCGTTCGGGCCGTACGCCTCCGAGGGCGCCAAGCAGGCCAGGAAGCTCCAGGACCTGCTCGGCGAGATCCACGACTGCGACGTCACGCGGCCGCGCATCGCCGCGCTGGGCGACGACCTGCGCGCGGGCGACGCGCGAGCCGTGCGCGAGGCCGCCGGCGCCGACGCCAAGGACCTCGACTTCGCGCTCGCCGCCCAGGCGCCGCACCGGGCCGCCTATCGTGGTCTCCACACGTTGGACGTCGCGCTGCGCGCGCGGCGCGACCTCCTCTTCGAGCGCTTCCTGGACCGCTGGGACAACCTGGAGCGCAAGGGCTTCCGGGAGCACCTCGAGGACGCCATCCGGCACCGTCCCGACGGAGGCGACATGTTCACAACGCGTTCACATGACAGTAACGGCGCCGGCCCGCCCCACGACGTAGCGTCACCCGAGGAAGGTTCCGCATGAACCCCGACCCACAGCTCACCCAGGAGTCCATCCGGGCCGTCGAGCCCCAGCCCGAGCCGGCCCCGCAGCCGTCGGACCTCGACGTCCCCGAGTTGTACATCAACCGCGAGCTGTCCTGGGTCGACTTCGACGACCGAGTCCTACAGCTTGCCGAGGACCCGTCGCAGCCGCTGCTGGAGCGCTGCAAGTTCGCGGCGATCTTCGAGTCCAACCTGGACGAGTTCTTCATGATCCGCGTCGCCGGCCTGCACGACCAGGTCGACGCCGGGATCACCGCGCCGAAGATCGACGGCCGCACGCCGTCGCAGACGATCGACGCGCTGCGCGAGAAGACCCTCGCGCTGAAGGAGCGCCAGTGCAGGACGCTGTCGCACGACCTGCGTCCGCAGCTGGCCGAGCACGGCATCCGGCTGGTGTCGATCGACGAGGTCTCCGACGACGCGCGCCGCGCGCTGGACCACCGCTTCCGCCGCCAGATCTTCCCGGTCCTGACGCCGCTGGCCGTCGGCCTCGGCCGGCCGTTCCCCTACATCTCGAACCTGTCGCTGTCGCTGGCGGTCCTGGTGCGCGACCCGGTGTCCGGCCACGTGTCGTTCGCGCGCGTCAAGGTCCCGAAGGAGATGCTGCCGCGGTTCGTGGCGCTGGAGGACGAGCCGACGACGTTCGTCCCGCTCGAGGAGCTGATCGCCGCCAACCTGGAGACGCTGTTCCCCGGGATGGAGGTCGTCCAGCACGGCGTGTTCCGGGTGACGCGCGACGCGGACTTCGAGATCTCCGACGAGGCGGACGACCTGCTCGCCGCCGTCGAGGACGAGCTGCGCCGGCGGCGCTTCGGCGAGGTCGTGCGCGTCGAGGTCAACGTCGGGATGGCGGCGCAGCTGCGCGACGCGCTGACCGAGGCGCTGGAGGTCGAGGCCCGTCAGGTCTACGAGGTCAACGACCTCCTGGACCTCACCGACCTGTGGCAGATCGTGGGGCTCAAGGGCTACGACGACCTGCGCGACCCGCCCTGGCAGTCGGTCACCCAGCCGCGGCTGCGCCCCGACGAGCACCACGCCAAGGCGGACATCTTCGCCGCGATGCGCGCGGGCGACGTCCTGGTCCACCACCCCTACGACTCGTTCTCCTCTTCGGTCGGGCGCTTCGTCGAGCAGGCGGCCAACGACCCCGACGTCCTGGCGATCAAGCTCACGATCTACCGCACCAGCGACGACACGCCGCTGGTCCCGGCGCTGATCCGGGCGACCGAGCGCGGCAAGCAGGCCGTGTGCCTGGTGGAGCTGAAGGCGCGCTTCGACGAGCGGGCGAACATCGAATGGGCGCGCAAGCTGGAGGAGACGGGCGTCCACGTCGTCTACGGCCACCCGGCGCTGAAGACGCACGCGAAGTGCATCCTGGTCGTCCGCCGCGAGGGCGACGGCGTCCGGCACTACCTCCACGTCGGGACCGGGAACTACCACCCGAAGACCGCGCGGCTGTACACCGACTTCGGCCTGTTCACGTGCGACGAGCGGCTCGGGTCCGACGTCGCCGACATGTTCAACTTCCTGACCGGCTACGCCCGGCCGCGCCGGTACCGCAAGGCGCTGATCGCGCCGGACCACCTGCGCGACGGCATCCTGGAGGAGATCGAGAAGACGATCGCCGCCCACCAGGAGGGCAAGCCGGCGCGGATCCAGATGAAGATGAACTCCTTGGTGGACCGACCGTGCATCAAGGCGCTGTATCGCGCGTCGCAGGCCGGCGTGCCGGTGGAGCTGAACATCCGCGGGATCTGCTGCCTGCGCCCGGACGTGCCGGGCGTGTCGGAGAACATCCGCGTGGTGTCGATCGTCGGCCGGTTCCTGGAGCACTCGCGGGTCTACGCGTTCCAGCGCGGCGACGAGCACCTCGTCCTGATCGGCTCGGCGGACCTGATGCCGCGCAACCTCGACACGCGCGTCGAGCTCGTGATCCCGGTCGAGGACCAGGTGCTGCGCGACGACCTGCTCGACACCCTGGAGCGCGGGTTCGCCGACGACACGCACTCGTGGGACCTCACCCCCGAGGGCGAGTGGGTCCGGCGCGTGCCCGACCCGAGCGAGCCCGAGCCGCGCGACCTGCAGCGCGAGCTGATGCTGGGCCACACGGCGCGGGCGGTCGAGCGCGACCCGTCGAGCACGACGACGACCTGAGCCGGCGGTGCGGCGGGCGGCCCGGCGGGCGGCCCGGCCGCCGCGTGGGCGGGGTGCGCTAGGTTCCGCCACGTGAGCGGTGACCCTCCCCAGAGCCTCGACGAGAAGGTCCGCGCCGCCCACATCCGCGTGCCGGGGCGAGGGAACCGCAAGCTGGACCGGCTGATCGCGGCGGTCAACGACGACGTGCAGGTCAAGGCGTGGTGGCACGCGGCCGCCGTGAACGCCGAGCGGCTCGGGATGTCCGACCACTCGTGGGTGCACATCCAGATCGTCACCAACATCGGGCTGCGGCTCGCGCGGCTGCTGTTCCGGAGGGGTGTCACGCCGAGCGTGGTCGAGAACTACGGGTTGAGCGAGCGCGATGCGGAAGTCGTGATCGCGGCGGCCGCGCTGTTCCACTGCGTCGGGATGTCGATCCACCGCCAGGACCACGAGCAGTTCTCGCTGTTCCTGACCGCGGACAAGCTGCCGAAGCTGCTGGAGCCGATCTACGACGAGCCGGCGCGCTCGATCATCGTCGCCGAGGCGTCGCACGCGATCATCTCGCACCGCTCCAGGGGCGCGCCGTTCACGATCGAGGGCTCGATCGTCCGCGTGGCCGACGCGCTGGACATGGCCAAGGGCCGCTCGCGCGTCCCGTTCGAGCAGCTGCTGCCGAACATCCACTCGGTGTCGTCGTACGCCATCGAGTCGGTCAAGATCATGCCCGGCCGCGAGAAGGCGGTGCGGGTCGAGATCGAGATGAACAACTCGGCCGGCATCTACCAGGTGGATGAGGGCCTCGGGACGAAGTTGCGCGGCACGCCGCTGGCCGAGCATCTCGAAGTGGTCGCGCGGATCGACGCCGAGCACGAGCAGCGGCTGGTCCCCGTCTTCCGTCTATGAGCGTTGCGCGAGAGCTCTTCGATCGTCATCTGCGGCTGCTGGCAGCCGGCGATCTCGAGGCGCTGCTCGGCCAGTACCACGAGGACGCCGTGCTGCTGCGGTTCAGCGGGCCGGTCGTCGGCCGGGAGGCGCTGCGCGAGCACCTCGGCGCGTACCTGGCGGGGCGGCCGGTCGTGAAGGAGCTGCTGAATGTCGCGGCGTCCGACGACGTCGTCTCGTGGCAGGCGGTCGTCGAGCACGGGGGCGAGGAGCAGCGCGCGTACGGAGTGCTGGTGTTGAAAGGCGAGCGGATCGCGCGGCAGGTGACCGGGCTGTTCCCGGTGGCGTCCGGCGAGGGCCGCCGGCGCGGCGGCGTCCATGTTGATTTGGAGCCCTACACCGCCTGGCCATCCCGACCCGTGCCGGATCCCCGGAGCGCCGGCCGCGAGACGATCGGGCCCGCGCTGCTGGAGATCGTCGCCGCCGAGGGCCCGATCCTCGCCGAGCGGGCGTACAGGTTGTATGTGAAGGCCAGCGGCGGCAAGGCGCTGACCTCGATCGCCCGGGCGCCCCTGAGCGGATCGACGTTCCGCCTCCGCCAGGCGGGCGCGATCGACTTCGAGGAGGGCTCCGAGGTCCTCCGACCCGCCGGCACACCCGAGGTCCGCGTCCGCGAGCTCGGCCCACGAGCACTGGACGAGGTCCCTCTGCGGGAGGTCGCGGAGCTGATGCGGCGGCTGCGTGCGGCGGGGGCGACCGAGCTGCCACGCGCGGTCCTCGACGCCTACGGGCTGGTGCGGATGACGGCGAAGGCGGAGGACTTCCTGGCGCAGGCGGAGCAGGTGTCGCTGATGGACGACGCCTGAGCGAGGCACCTGGCGTCGGCCACCCTGCCGCCGCCCCTCGATTGACGCGCGCCCGCGGCTGTCTGGCCGCCTCCATTGCCGCCGCCCCTCGATTGACGCGCCTCCACTGCGCCGGTGCTCCGGGCGCGGTCGGCCGCAGCCGATCACTTCGGCGCCGCTAACGCCGTCGCATCGGTCGTGAGGTCGCCCTGGTGCTGCTGCTGCTTCCGGTCCTCCGCCGTCGCTGAGTGACGCGCTTCCACTGCCCAGGTGCTCCGGGCGCAGTGGTCCGCAGCCGACTACGTCGGCGCTGCTATCCGGTCGTGAAGTCACCCTGGCGTCTCCGCCGCGTCCGGTCGTCTGACAGCCGTCACCGCTGAATCACGCGCCTCCAACTGCTCTGCGCTCCCACCGCGGCCGGCCGCAGCCGATGACTTCGGCGCCGCTATCGCCGTCGCACCGGTCGTGAGGTCACCCGGGCGTCTCCGCCGCGTCCGGTCGTCCGACACCCGTCACCGCCGAATCACGCGCCTCCAACTGCTCTGCGCTCCCACCGCGGCCGGCCGCGGTCAGCCGCTTCGGCAGCGCACCGTGGTCGTCCGTGTCGTTTCGAACATCCATATGACGTCCGAAACGACACGGAACTTGGCGCGGCAGCGATCAGTGTCATCGACCCGTCATATGCGCGGGTTGGATGACACGCATCGCCCCCGCCGCCGTCCCGTCGGCTGCGCGTCAAACTCCGGGCTGGCGGCATGATCGACGCTGAGGGAGAATCGAACGATGGGTAACCCTCCGTGGCCTGCTGGGACGCTCGCCAGGTTTGGGCGCTGGCGGCGTGCCCCGACCGCGGCCGTGGTTCTCGCAGTCGCGCTTGGGCTCGTCGCAGTGCTCGCGGCGCGTGGCGGCTCCGGCGATCAGCCACGGCAGACAACGGCGCCGCGCGTCACGCCCGCGCTCCCGGTCTACGCGCGCCCCATCTCCGACGCCTCCGGCGCGCGCGCCGACACACCGGAGCTTCTGCGCAAGCACGCCTACTACTCCGAGGCGCGCACCATCGCGACGCCCTTCGGCCCCGGCTACGTCGTCCCCGCTCCCGACGGCTGGACCTGCCTCGTCGTCCCCGCGCGCCCCGATGGCTACGGCGAGGGCTGCGCGACCGAGGAGCAGATCGCCGAGCGAGGGCTGCCGGTCGCGAACACCGGCTACCGCGACGCTGGCGGCGTCATGGCCGCGGTCCTGCCCAGCACGGCGACCGATGCGACGCTGCACCTGGCGGACGGGAGCACGCGCCCGCTGACGATCACCGACGGGGTCGTCACCGCGGCCGCGACCGGGCACGCGAAGGTGACGTTCCGGATCGGCGATCGCACGTTCGACATCAAGCTCTACGCGGACATCCGCTGCGTCCAGGGCGGAGGACCGGGATCCAACCTCACGCCCGAGGACGTCCGGCGCGCGGCCGCGCAGATGGGCGTGCCGGTGTGCGATCCGTGATCGCGCCCGCCCCCGCGCTCGCCGCCGCCACCGCGATCGTCGCCGCGTGGATGTCCACCGTGTCGACCACGTCCGGCGCGTAGCCGCCCGCCAGCGTGACGCACACCGGCACGTCCAGCGCCCGGCAGCGTCCCAACACCAACTCGTCCCGCGCCGCGAGCCCGGCCTTCGTCAGCGCCAGGCGCCCCAGCGCGTCGCCCTCCCACGGGTCGGCGCCCGCGACGTAGAACACCAGGTCGGGAACGCCGAACGCACCGAACGCAGCGTCCAAAGCCGACGCGAGCGCATCCACGTACGCCTCGTCGCCCGTCCCCGCCGGCAGCTCCACGTCCAGATCGCTGGCGATCCGCGCAAACGGGAAGTTCCGCTCGCACTGCACGCTGAGCGCGAACGCGTCGACGTCGGGCCCGAGCAGCTCGGCGGTGCCGTCGCCCTGGTGCACGTCGCAGTCGACCACCATCACGCGCCGCGCGCGCCCCTCGCGCCGCAGCACCCGCGTCGCGATCGCCACGTCGTTGAACATGCAGTACCCGCGCGCGGTCGCACGGCCCGCGTGGTGCGTCCCGCCGCCGAGCATCGCGCCGACCCCGACGTCCAGCGCGTCCCGCGCGGCGCCGACCGTTCCCGCGATGCCGTGGAGCGTTCGCGTCACCAGCTCACCGGACCACGGCAGCCCCAGCACCCGCTCCTCGCGGACGGTCAGCGCGCCGCGCCGCATCCGCCAGACGAAGTGCGGGTCGTGCGTCGCCTCGACCGCCAGCCACGGGATCGCGTCCGGCTCGACGACGTCCAGCCCCGCCGCCGCCACCCGCGCGCGCAACAACCCGTACTTGCTCAGCGGATACCGCCGCTTGGCGCCGAGCGGGAACAGCAGGTGGCTGTGGGACCAGACCCGCACCGCGCGAGCGTACCGTCAACCCATGGACGCCCTGATCCCCACCCACGACCCCGACACGCTCGTCGAGCGCGCCGGCGTCCCCGACCCCACGCCGGCGCCCGACGAGGCGCTGATCGAGGTCGCCGCCTTCTCGATCAACCGCGGCGAGGTCCTGCTGCTGCGCGGCGCGCCGCGCGAGAACTGGCGCCCCGGCGCGGACGTCGCCGGCCGCGTCGTCGAGGCCGCGGCCGACGGCACGGGCCCGGCCGCCGGGACGCGCGTCGCCGCCCACGCCGAGCAGGGCGGCTGGGCCGAGCGCGTCGCCGTGCGCACCGACGCCGTCGCGCCGCTGCCGCACGCGGTGTCGTTCGAGGAGGCCGCCACGCTCGGCGTCGCCGCGCTCACCGCCCTGCGCCTCCTGCGCCGCGTCGGCGACGTCGCCGGCCGGCGGCTCCTGGTCACCGGCGCCTCCGGCGGCGTCGGCCACTTCCTGACCGAGCTGGCGGTCACGCGCGGGGCGGAGGTCACCGCCGTCTCGCACCGCGGCGACCGCCTCCGGGCGCTCGGCGCGCACGTCCTCGACACGATCGGCGACGGCCCCTACGACGTCGCCTTCGAGTCGGTCGGCGGCGACTCCCTCCCCGCGGCGATCGCCGCGACCGCGCGCGGCGGGACCGTCGTCTGGTTTGGTCAGGCCTCGGGTGAGCCGTCCACGCTCGCGTTCGGCGCGACGATGGCCGGCGGCCCGCCCGCGGCGATCGTCCCGTTCTCCTACTGGCAGACCGGCGCGTCGGACGGCGCCGACCTCGCGACGCTCGTCGGCCTCGTCGCCCGCCACCATCTCCATCCGGAGATCGGGATCGTCGAGGACTGGGCGCAGACCCCGCGCCTGCTCCGCGCGCTCGCCGACCGCGAGCTGACCGGCAAGGCGGTGCTGCGTGTGAGCTAGACGACGGCAGCCACCGAGTCGCCCCGCAGCGTCCCCGCCCGCACGAGCGCGACGCCCGCCGCCAGCACGCCCGCCGCGCCGGCGACCGCGAACGCGGGTCCGATGCCCGCCGCGTCGATCAGCGCCCCCGACATCGCCGAGCCCAGCGCGACGCCGCCCGCCAGCGCGGTCATGTTCCACGCGAACGCCTCGGTCGTCGTGCCCCGCAGCGCGAGCTCGCCGGTGAGCATGGCCGCCGTCGCGAACACCGGCGCGATCCAGAACCCGGCCGCCAGCAGCAGCGCCGCCAGCCCGACCGCCGACGCGCCGCCCAGCGCCAGCGCCATGTGCGCGAGGCCGAGCGCGACCAGCAGCCCGACGAGCTCGCGGGCCCCGCGCGCGCCGCCGACCCGCGCGGCCACGACGCCGCCGACCAGCGACCCGGCGCCCCACACGGCGAGCAGGACGCTCGTCGTCCCGGCGCCGTGGGCGTTGCCCGCCGCGGTCACGCCGACCTCGATGCCGCCCATCACGACGCCGATCAGGACGTTGACCGCCGCGATCGTCGCCACGCCCGGCGCGCGCAGGGCGCTCGACCGCGACCGGCGGCCGGCGTCCACCAGCGACGCCTCCGGCGCCCACGCCCGCGACGCCGGCTGCGCCGCGAAGGCCACGGTCCCGGCCGCCAGGCCGACGCCCAGCACCACGATCGCGACGCCGGTCGACGTCACCGCCGCCAGGACCAGGAAGCCGGCCGGACCCGCGATGTAGGTCAGCTCCATCGCCGCCGCCTCGAGCGCGAACGCCGCGCGGATCGCCTCGCGGTCGCCGTCGAGCAGCGGGTCCCACAGCGTCCGCAGGCACGCGCCGAGCGGCGGCTGCGCGGCGCCGGCGAGCGCCGACAGCACGACGATCGCGCCCAGCGGCGCCGCGTGGGGGAGGGCGCCGAGCGCGACGTACGCCGCGCCCGCGGCCAGCCCCGCCCACACCAGCACGCCCGTCTGCCCGCGCCGGTCCACGAGCCCGCCGAGCAGCGGTGCCGACGCGGCGAGTGCCAGCGCGTTGACCGCGGCCACGAGGCCCGCCGCCGCGTACGAGCCGGTCAGCGCGTGGGCGTGCACCACGATCAGAACCCCGCTCGCGGCGGTCGGCATGCGCGCGGCGACGTTCAGGACGAACAGCCGCAGCACGCCGGGCTGGGAGAGGACCGTGGGCACGCGCACCACCGTCGCGGATCCCGCACGATCGCGCCAACGGATTCGCGTCAGCGCGAATCCTCACGTACGCTCAGGCCCGCGTGATCGCCTACCGCTTCACCCACGACGACCTCCTGCGCACCCGCTTCGCGGTCTCGCCGCTGATGGAGCTCAACGGCGCCGTCGAGGCCGTCCGCGAGCCCGACCGCTTCCCGATCCACCGCGCCTTCGTCGACTGGGCCCGCCCGCGGACAGCCGACCTCGACTGGGCGCTCCTGAGCGCCGTCGTCCCCACCGGCGCCCGGTGGTACCCGGACTTCGTGATCCCGCCGCCGGCCGAGTCTCACCCTCAACTTGAGGGTGAGCTACGCCGCGTTCTGGAGACCGACCCCAAGCAGATCGCGCACGAGATGCGCACCGCCTACCCCGAGGGCGTCCCGCCGGTCGCGCGGGTCCTGCTCGACCGCCCGGGGACCGGGATCCGGAAGCTCGTCGACGAGATGCGCGCGTTCTGGGACGCGGTCCTCGCGCCGCGGTGGGAGGACATCCTCGCGCTCCTGGAGTCCGAGGTCGCCGAGCGCGGCCGCCACCTCGCGACGATCGGGCCGGCCGCCGCGTTCGCCGACCTCGGCGAGGGCGTCGCCTGGCGCGGCGGCCGCGTCGAGGTGACGTCCCGCACCGACCGCGAGGTCGACCTCGCCGGCCGCGGCCTCCTGCTCGTCCCCGCCGTCTTCGCGTGGCCGATCGTCTGGCCGATCAACGACGAGCCCTGGCAGCCGACGATCGTCTACGCGCCGCGCGGCATCGCCGAGCTGTGGGCGCCGCCCGCACTGCGCGACACCGGCGCGCTGGACGACCTCCTCGGCACGCGCCGCGCCGCCGTCCTCCTCGGCCTCGACCGCCCGGCCTCGACCCTCGACCTCGCCCGCCGCCTGCGCGCATCGCCCGCCGGGACATCGCAACACCTGGCCGTCCTGCGCCGCGCCGGCCTGGTGATCGGCCGGCGCGACGGACGCCAGGTGCTCTACGGCCGGACACGCGCGGGCGACCGGCTGATCGCAGCCGCTACGAGGTGAAGAACTGCCCGTGGAAGCCGAACGGGATGTGGTGCGGCGCCTCGGCCCGGGCGATCTCGGTGAACGACTCCGCGTCGAGCACGAGCAGAAAGGACCGTCCCGCGGCCGTGTCGAGCACGACCGACAGCACGACGCCGTCGTCCTCGCCGTCACCGTCCGGCCGCGGCACGAACACCGGCTCGCCGGCCCAGGCGTTCGGCTCGTCCCAGGCCGTGAGCGACCCGTCGGCCACGTCGATCTTGACCAGGCGCTTCAGGAAGTCGGCCCCGTCGGCGCTCCCGCCGTAGGCGTAGCGGTACGGCAGCCCATTCCGGTCGCGGTAGTTGATGCGCGGCAGCTCGAGGTCGGTGTCGGCCAGCTCGCGGACGGCGACCGCGCCGTCGCCGGTCAGCGGCAGCGTCAGCCGGAGCGGCCGCGCGGCCAGGTCGGAGTGGTTCGTCCCGCTCCGCAGGCGGTCCAGCTCCAGCAGCTCGATGATCGAGGCGTCGGGGTGCGCGCACAGGTCGACGACCACGTCGTCGCCGTCCTCGAACGCGTTGATGGTGTGGAACACGAAGAACGGGTCCGTGACCCAGGTCTTCGCCAGCGCGCCGGTCGCGCGGTCGAAGGCGTGGATCTTGACGCCGAGCTCCGGCTTCCACTTGTAGTTGTGGATGAACGCCTTGGCGCCGACGGCCAGCCGCAGGGGGTTGACGACCAGCGGGTTCTCCAGCAGCAGCGCGTAGCGCGGCGTCACCGCGAACGAGTGCATGTAGGACGGCTCGCGCACCGGCAGCGACGCGATGACGCGCCCGTCGGCGGCCGAGCGCCGCGCGTAGACGCGGTACTCGGACTTCCCGCCCATGTGCACCGCGAAGTTCAGCAGCTCGCGCCGCTCCGCATCGTGATGCGGATGGGCGGTCGTGACCTGGCCGAAGGCCTTGGCGCCCGCGTCGACGCGCACGGTGGCGAGCGTCTCGGGGTCGAAGGCCACGGCCAGCGGCGTCTCGGTCATCGCGATGTGCTCGTCGCCCAGGCGTGCGAGGTTCACGTTGGTGTTGTCGGTCGTGTCCTGCGAGAAGACCGACTGCACGCGCTGGAACAGCGAGCGGCACGGGTCGGTCGCGAAGCCGGCGATCGACGCGCCGCCGGTCTCCAGCGCCGCGCGCCGCGCCGCGGTGTCCAGGAACGCCGAGGCGTAGGACACGCTCCCGTCGCCCGCGAAGCCGAAGCGGTTGAGCATCGCCATGCCGTCGAACCAGTGGCTGACCGACCGCTGCGCGAAGTCCATCTGCGCGGGCGTGACCCGGACGAGGCCGCCGTGCAGCCACTCGGGCACGGAGCCGGACACCGCGAGCGCATCGACCCGCACCTCTTCGGTCTGGTCGGCGAAGCCGAGGCGATGGTCGGTCTGCGTGCCGGATACGATGCTCATGGTCCCGACCGTACCGTCCGAAAGAGACTATTGCAAGCCGTGAAGCTCTCCCCGACCTCCTACATCGTCCTCGGCCTCCTCGACGCGGCCGCCCCCCACGAGGCGACGCCCTACGACATCAAGCAGGCGATGGGGTTCTCGGTCGACAACTTCTGGCCGACCCCGCACGCGCAGGTCTACCGCGAGCCGGAGCGCCTGGCCGCCGCCGGCCACCTGACCGAGCGGCGCGAGGAGACGGGCCGGCGGCGCAAGTTCTACAAGATCACCGACACCGGCCGGGAGGCGCTGGACGCCTGGCGCCAGGAGGTGCCCGACGAGTTGCCCGAGCTGCGCGACGCGGCCGTGCTCAAGCTCTTCTTCGGCGCCGACCCGGCGACGGTCGCCGCGCACCAGATCGCCGCGCACGCGGCCAAGCTCGAAGAGTACGAGCACATGCGCGCGCAGATCGCCGCGATCCTCCCGCCCGGCCAGCTCCTCGCGCTCGACGTCGGGATCGCCCACGAGCGCAAGGAGGTCGACCTCTGGCGCGGCGTCGCCGCGACCGCCGCGGCCGCTACCAGTGAACGCCGCGCATGATGTTGGCCATCGCGATCTGCTCCACCGAGGCCTTCTCGTCCGGGTCCTTCTCGCCCTTGGAGGCGGCCGAGTCCGGGAACACCTTGTAGGCCATGTGGAGGATCTGGTCGACGGCCTTCGGCGCGATCGCGTAGAGCACCTCGCCGAACGTGCCCAGGCGCGTGTTGATCTGCTTGGGCTTGGAGCGGATCGCCTCGCTGATGATGTCCCCGGCCTCGTCGGGCGAGATCGTCGGGAACGAGTCATAGATCTTGGTCGGCGCGATCATCGGCGTCCGGACCAAGGGCATGTGGATGGTCGTGAACGTGATGCCGTCGCCGATGACCTCGGAGGAGACGACGCGCGTCCACGCGTCCAGCGCCGCCTTGGACGCCACGTACGCGCTGAAGCGCGGGGGCGAGGTCTGCACGCCGATCGACGACACGTTGACGATGTGGCCGGACCCGCGCTCGCGCATGTGCGGGAGCAACCCCATAGTCAACTTGATCGTGCCGAGGTAGTTGAGCTGGATCGTGCGCTCGAAGTCGTGGAAGCGATCCTGCGACAGCGCGATCGAGCGCCGGATCGAGCGCCCGGCGTTGTTGACCAACATGTCGATCGAGGCGTGGTCGGCCAGCAGCGCGCCGACGAGGTCGTCGATCGAGTCCAGCGCCGACAGGTCCGCCGAGTAGGCGTACGCCGTGCCGCCGTGGCGCTCGATGTCGCGCTTGGCCTGCTCCAGCTTGTCCATCGAGCGGGCGACGAGGATCGGGATGCCGCCGGCGCGGGCGACCTTGTGCGCGGCGGACAGGCCGATGCCCGACGACGCGCCGGTGATGACCACCGTCTTGCCGTTGACCGCGTGCTCGAAGGACCGGTCCTTGTACAGGTCCGGGTCCAGGACGCGCTCCCAGTAGTCCCACAGCTTGGCCGCGTAGGTGTCGAGCTCGGGGACGGCGATGGCGGTGTCGGCCAGCGCGCGCTCGGTGTCGCGCGTGTCGAACTGGCAGCTGAAGCCGACGTGCTCGATGACCTCCGGCGGGATCCCGAAGTCCAGCAGGATGGAGTCGCGGACGCCCTTGAGCGCCGGCAGCTTCATCACCATCGACAGCGTGCCCTTGGGCAGCATGTCGAGGAGCCTCTTGTCGATGCGCATCGCCATGTGCGGCGCGTGGCCGGCGCGGGCGAAGGTGTTGAGGACGTCGCCGGAGCGCTGGCCCTTGGGGTGGGCGAGGTGGAAGGCCTGGCCGTCGAGGCCGTCCTGGTGGGCGATGTGGTCCAGCGCGGCGGCGACGTAGTCGACCGGGACGACGTTGGTCCAGCCCAGCTCGGGGCCGACGAGCGGCGCCCACTCGGGCAGCCAGCCGCGGATCTTCTGCAGGGCCTTGAAGAAGTAGTAGGGGCCGTCGACCTTGTCCATCACGCCGGTCCGCGAGTCGCCGACGACGATCGCCGGGCGGTAGATCCGGAAGGGGACCGTCGAGCCCTCGCGGGCGATCTTCTCCGACTCGAACTTCGTGCGGTGGTAGGGCGACGGGAGCTTCTGGCCCTCGTCGAACATGTCCTCGCGGAACAGCCCGCGGTGCGCGCCGGCGACGGCGACCGAGGAGACGTGGTGCAGGATGCCGGCGTCGAGCGCGTTGGCGAGGTCGACCGCGTGGCGCGTGCCCTCGACGTTGAGGCGCTCGTTGCGCTCCGCGTCGGCGGTCATGTCGTAGATCGCCGCGAGGTGGAAGAAGTGGTCGATCTGGCCCCGGTGCTCGGCGATCCAGGCGTCGGAGACGCCGAGGTTCGGCTCGGTGAGGTCGCCGACGACGGGGTGGACGCGGTCGCCGTCGGGCCAGGAGCCGATCAGCTCGTCGAGGCGGTCGCGCGAGGTCTCGCGCACCAGGACGTACACGTCGCCGGAGCGGTTGCGCAGCAGCTCCTCGACGAGATGCCGACCGATGAAGCCCGTTGCTCCGGTCACGAAATACGCCATGCAGCTCTCCTCCGTCAGCGGGACAGGGAGCGATCCTATCCGCAGCGGGCGGCGCCCATGCACGGGCGGTCGCGGCGGTGCGTCAGCCGATGCCCGCGCCCGCGCCGCCCCGGCCCTCGCCCGACGCGAAGCGCGCCGCGCCGGCCTGGGCGTCGGCGAAGACCGCGGGGCCGGCCTGCGCCTCGAGCGCGAGGCCGTCGGCGAGGGGGCGGCCGAAGCCCTCGATCGCCGCGCGGCGGTCGGCGAGCATGGTCTCCTGCGGGAACGACGCGAGGCTCTCGGCCCATTCGAGCGCGCGCGTCAGCGCCTCGCCGTCCGGGACGACCTCGGTGACCAACCCCATCGACAACGCCTCCTGGGCGTCGACGATCCGGCCCGAGAGGATGAGGTCCAGCGCGCGGCCGAGGCCGACGATGCGCGGCAGCCGCTGCGTGCCGCCGTCGATCAGCGGCACGCCCCACCGGCGCTCGGGGCAGCCGAACGACGACTGCTCGGTGGCGATCCGCAGGTCGCACCACAGCGCGAGCTCCAGGCCGCCGGCCAAGGCGAACCCGTCGACCGCGGCGATCGCCGGCTTGCTCGGCGTCCGGCGCGTGAAGCCCATGGGGCCGTTGGGGTCGCCGAGCCGGCCGGCGTAGGTGTCGATCGCCTTGAGGTCGGCGCCCGCGCAGAACGCGATGCCACCGGCGCCGGTCAGGACCATCACGCGGGCGTCGTCGTCGGCCTCGAACCGCTCCAGCGCGGCGAGCAGCGCCTCGGCCGTGGGGCCATCCACGGCATTGCGCCGCTCGGGCCGGTCGATCGTGACGACGGCAGCGGCGCCGACGCGCTCGTAGCTCACGGACATCGGCGGAGCCTATGCGACCCCGCGAAGATCGCCGCTAGGCGATGCTTCGCAAGTGAACCTCGCCCCCTGGGCGAGTGTTCACCAGCCACCCTGCCAGCGCTTGTCCCCGCCCGCGGCCTTCACGGCCGCCTTCTTGGCGTCCTTGCGCTTCTCCAGGTGGTACTGGAGGAGCGAGACGACGAGGACCAGCAGCGGGAAGAAGATGATGACGATGAACGCCGCGTTCGTGACGACCTGGTCGTCGGTTTCCCCGTAGGTGCCCTCGCCCGAGGCCTGGGCGAAGGCCGCCGGCGCGCTGAGGGCCAGCAGGAACAGGGTGAGCAGCAGGGTCTTCGTCAGGCGGCGCATCGCACCCGGCATCGTATTGAATGCGGCGCCATGGCGGCACTCACGCGCGAGCGGTTGGATGACGGCATCGAGGTCCTGCGGCTCGACCGCCCGGACGTCCGGAACGCGATGGACACGGCGATGCTCGCCGAGCTCGACGCGGCGCTGGCGGAGCTGGCGGCCGATCCGGCGCTGCGCGTCCTGGTCTTCTCGACGACGAACGAGCGCGCGCTGTGCGCCGGCGCCGACGTGTCCGAGCAGCTCGACCACGCGGGCGGCGTCGCCCGGATGGAGCTGTTCGCCCGCCTCTACGCGGCGGTCGACGCGTTCCCGGCGCCCACGATCGCGGTCTGCGTCGGCAACGTGGTCGGCGCGGGGGCCGAGCTGGCGGCGGGGTGTGACCTGCGCGTGGGCGGCCACAACCTCAAGCTCGTGTTCCCGGGCGCGAGGCTCGGCGTGCCGGTCGGGCCGGCGCGGCTCGTGCCGCTGATCGGCCTGTCGAAGGCGCGCGAGCTGATCTTCACGGGCCGCGTCGTGGAGGTCGACGAGGCCGACGCGCTCGGCCTGCTCGCGCGGCGGGCGCCGGCGGCCGGGGCGGAGGGCGCGGCGCTGGAGCTGGCGCGCGAGATCGCGCGGCATCCGGCCGACGGCCTGCGGCATCTGAAGGACCTGTTCCGTCAGTACGAGGGGACCGCGGACCGCGTCGCGCGGGAGAACGCCGAGATCGTCGAGTTCCAGAACACGGGTGGTGGACTGCCTTACGGCGGTGTGAAACGCTGAATGGCGATGCCTCCTCGCCTCTTCGCGCTCCCCATCGCCGTGGCCGTGCTCGTCGCCCCCGCCGCGACCGCGCAGGCCAAGACCACCAAGAAGACCGACGCGACGCTCCGTGCCGACCTCGCGCGGCTGGCCCGCGGTGCCGGCGGAAAGGGCGGGTTCGTGGTCCTGGACGGCAAGACCGGCCGCACGCTGGCGCAGGCCGACCCGGACACGAAGCGCCCGCTCGGGTCGACGACGAAGCTGCTGACGACCGGCGCGGCGGCGGACGCGTTCGCGGGCGCTGCGCGGCTCACGACGACGGCCGTCACCACGGCGCCGCTCGACGCGGCCAGCGGCACCCTGGCCGGCGACCTCGTCCTGGTGGGCGCCGGCGACCCGCTGCTCGACGAGCCGCAGCTGCAGGCGCTCGCCGACCAGGTCCAGGCGCGCGGCGTCAAGGTGATCGCGGGCTCGATCGTCGGCGACGACAGCGCGTTCGACGCCCAGCGCGGCGGCCCGGCGACCGGCGGCGCGTTCGACCTCAACATGAACGGGTCGATCGGCGCGCTCACCTACGCGCGCGGGCGCCAGGCGCCGGGCGGTCCGTTCCAGCCCGACCCGGGGCGCGCCGCGGCGTTCCGGTTCGACGACGTCCTGGAGGCCCGCGGCGTGATCGTCCGCCGGTCGCCGAAGGCCGGCGTCGCGACCCCGGGCTCGGCGCAGCTCGGCGTGGTGAGCACGCCGGTCGCCACGGTGATCAAGGACATCAACAAGACCTCGGACGACTTCGCGGCCGAGGTCCTGGCCAAGGACCTCGTCCTGGCCGGCGGCGGCCCGCGCCCGGCGACGACCGCCGCCGGCGCCGCCGCGGTCGCCCGCCACGCGCGCCGCCTGGGCGCGACGCTGTCGCCGTTCGACGGCTCGGGCGTCGACCCGCGCACCAAGGGCTCGCCGCGCCAGCTCGCGCGCTACGTCCGGCGGATCCGGACGCGGGCGGCGATCGCGGCGTCGCTGCCGGTCGCCGGCGTCGACGGCACGCTCCAGACGCGGATGACGACCGGCCCGGCGCACCGAACGTGCCGCGCGAAGACCGGGTCGCTGCCCCAGACCGGCGCCAGCGCGCTGGCCGGCTGGTGCAGGACCCACGGGCGCACGCTCGTCTTCGCGATCCAGCGCTCGCACGTCAGCGGCCAGCCGGCCGCGAAGGCCGCCGAGGACGCGATGGTCCAGCGGATCGCGGCGTCGCGCAGGCGGTAGGCCGCGCGGGGCCGCGCCTACCTACCATGGAGGCGTGGCCGTCGTCATCGCTTCCGACCTCTCCAAGGACATGTCAGGCAACCCGCTCATGCGGGGTGTCTCGTTCAAGCTCGAGCGCCGCGACCGGCTGACGATCGCCGGCCGCAACGGCGCGGGCAAGACGACGCTGCTGCGGATGCTCGCGGGGGAGACGTCGATCGACGGCGGCGACCTCGTCTTCCAGAAGGGCGTCCGCCTGGCGCTGCACGACCAGCGGCCGCCGCGCGACCAGGACGTCACGCTGCGCGACTACGTCCTGTCGGCGTGCAAGGAGCAGCTGGCGCTGGAGGCCGAGCTGACCAGGCTCGAGGTCAAGATGGCCGAGGGCGACGACGCGGCGATGAACCGCTACGCCGACGTGTACGCCCGGTTCGAGGCCGCCGGCGGCTACGGCTGGCGCGACCGCGCGAGCAACTACCTGCACGGCCTCGGGTTCGCCGACGAGGCGCTCGACCGGAAGTTGAACACCTTCTCGGGCGGGCAGCTGACGCGCGCGTCGCTGGCGCGGGCGCTGGCCGTCGAGGCCGACCTCCTGCTGCTGGACGAGCCCACCAACCACCTCGACATCGAGTCGCTGGAGTGGCTGGAGCAGACGCTGACGTCGCTGGACTGCGCGATCGTCCTGGTCGCGCACGACCGCTGGTTCCTGGAGGCCGTCGGCACCGCGGTCTTGGAGCTGGAGGCCGGGCGGTCGCGGTACTTCAAGGGCACGTGGCACAACTGGCGCAAGGAGCAGGCGGCGCGCGAGCTGGCGCTCGGCCGCGCGATCGAGAAGCAGCAGGCTGAGATCGAGCGCATGGAGGCGTTCGTCGAGCGCTTCCGCGCGAAGGCATCCAAGGCGAGGCAGGCGCAGTCGCGGGTCAAGGCCCTCGACAAGATGGAGCGCATCGACCGGGACCCGCGCGACACGCGCGAGCTCGGCTTCCAGTTCGCCAAGCCGGAGCGCACGGGGCGCGTGATCTTCGAGCTGGAGGACGGGCGCCTGGAGGTCGGCGAGGGCGCGCGCCACAAGCTGCTGGTCGAGGACGGCGAGCTGTGGCTGGAGCGCGGCGAGCACGTGTCTCTGGTGGGCCCCAACGGGGTCGGCAAGACCACGCTGATCGAGGCGCTCGCGGGGCGGCGTCCGCTCGACGGCGGCAAGCTCCGGACCGGTCACAACCTCAAGGTGGGGTACTTGAGCCAGCACGACTCCGCGCTGGAGGGGTTGGGCACGGCGCGGACGGTCGCCGAGGCGGCGGTCAAGCGCACCGGCCTGACGCCCGGCAAGGCGCGGGCGCTGCTCGGCCGGTTCCTGTTCAGCGGGGAGGACGCCGAGAAGCCGTTGGATGGGTTGAGCGGCGGCGAGCGCAAGCGGCTCGCCCTGGCCATCCTGTTGTCCCAAGGCGCCAACGTCCTGATCCTGGACGAGCCGACCAACCACCTGGACTTGGAATCGCGCGAGGCGCTGGAGGACGCGCTGAAGGGCTTCGAGGGCGCGCTCCTGCTGGTGACCCACGACCGCGCGCTGCTGGAGGCCGTCGGAACGCGCACCGTGGCGCTTGAGCACCAGCGGCTGGGGTCCTACCTCGGCGGCTGGGTCGAGTACGCGCGCATCCGCGAGGAGCGCCGGGCCGCCGGCGAGGACCCGGCGGGGCCGCCGCCGGAGAAGCCGCGGGCGCGCAAGCCGGCCGCGCCGAAGCCGGTGGCCGTGGCGCCGGCGCCGCCGAAGACCAACGGCTCCGCCAGCCCCTCCAAGAACGCGGTCAGGCAGACCGCGAAGCTGGAGAAGGCCGTCGAGACCGCCGAAGCGGCTCTAACCACGCTCGAGGAAGAGCTCGCGGCCCCCGAGGCCTGGGCGTCCCAGTACGAGTCCGCGAAGAACACCGCCCGCCACACCGCCGCCAAGCGCGCGGTCGACGACGCCTACGCGGCGCTCGAAGAGCACCTCGAGAAGACCGGCGCCTAGGGAGCCGGCGGCTGGCCGGGGCCAGCCGCCAACTCCGGGGCGCTCACTCCTTCCAGATGACAGGCTGAGGCGAGCCGCTGGTCAGGTTGAGGATGTAGTCCGTGCCTCCGGGCGCGGTCAGCACCGCCGCTCCACCGGTAACGGGGCACGGCCCGGTGACGGTGACAGTGAGCCTCTGTCCGCTGGCTACGAGCGTGTACCTGCCGTCGGTCGACGTGCTGACAGGGGTCGGCAGGTCACCGGTGAGGACGCTCGGATTCTGGTACTTCCCATCGGCCGTGCCCACCAGCGTGGCGCAGGCGGAGCCGCCAGGGAGGCTGTACGTGCACCTGACGTGCACGAGGCCGGTCGTCACCTTTCCGGCTGATCCGAGGTAGGTCGTCGTGGCGCCATTGTTGTATTGGTTGGCGTCCAGGCTCAACTGGCACCTGAAGCCCATCCCGGAGACGCCTCCGATCCTGCATCCGGAGAACGTCAACGACGTGTCGACGGCGTCAGGCCATGGATCGGACCCGGTCGGCGCATTGGCGACGACCCCACCGGACGAGCCGGTGCACGAGTCAATGAACGAGAAGCTGTTGATGGTGAGCCCGCCGCCGGTCCCGGTCGAGGGACCCCCCACGCCACCCCCTGAGTAGGGCACGCCGTTGTTGCTGCGCCAGGTCGCCGCCTGGCTGGCCGTCGCGCAGAGCGCGGACACCATCGCCACCGCGCTGGCGAGCACGGCGAATCTGACCAACATGTTGGACTTCATTACGTCCCCCTCCTTGAACGGTTGTGGAGGGACAAGCCGTAACCGACCTGACACCGGGTACGCCAGAGCCAGGCGGCAATCCGGAAACGGCGCGTGTCCTTCAACCCGCTTCACCGCTCGTTCACGCGTGGATCACTGAGCGGTCACAGTCGGTGGAGGTGGGCGCGGGCACGATGGTCGTGTGATGCCCGAGCTCGGCACTCGCCTCGGCCTCGACGTCCATCGTGATCAGTGGCCCACGACGCCGCTCCTCGACTCGTATGAGTCGGCGGGCTTCGGCTGGGTGCAGATCCACACCCCGCCGCGCCCCATGCTGGCCGACCGGGAGCGGAGCCGCCGTCATGCACGTGCGTTGCGCTCCGCCCTGGGTCCTCACGGCCTGCGGCTCCTCGTTCACGGGCCCGACGACCTCAGTGTCGGGACCATCGAGCACGACCGGGCCTTCGACGGGTTGATGGACTACGCGGCGGAGGCGGGTGCGGAGCTCGTCGTCTACCACGGCCTGAACTTCGCGCTGGCCCAGGGGCCGAGCGCGACGGCGCGGCTCGACCAGCGGCTCGCCGCCGAAGAGGCGTCGCTGCAGCGGTTCGCGTCACGTGCCGAGCTCCTCGGCGTCGCGATCGCGGTGGAGAACCTCGCGCCGAGCTACCCGTCGCCGCCGGAGCGCCAGCGCGTCTGCCACGACCCGCTCGCGGTCCGCGACCTCGTCCGCCGGCTCGACTCGCCGGCGGTCGGCATGCTCCTCGACGTCGGCCACGCGCACCTCGTCGCGGCGCTGCGCGGGGAGACGACCGAGCGGTCGGTGCGCGCCGTCCTCGACGACGTGGTCCTGTTCCACGTGCACGACAACCTTGGCGCTCGGCGCCACGACCTCGGGGCTCCCGGGGTCGACCCGCTGCGCCTGGATCTCCACTTGCCGCCCGGTGCGGGCTGCCTCCCGTGGGATCGCCTCGGCCCGCTCCTGGCCGACCACCCGGCACCCCTCATGCTCGAGGTGGAGCGATCGCATGGCGTGGCGCCGGCGGCGCTGGCGGCCGGCGTCACCGCGCTTCTGCGACGCGCGGCGGCGTCGGCCGCCCGAGTTGCGAGCGCCCCAGTCGCGGCCTAGCGGCGCACCACCCAGGCCAGCACCACCGCGATCGCCGCCGTGATCGCCAGCGGCGGCCACAGGTGGGACTTCACGAGCAGCGCGCCGGCGAACGCGCCGATCAGCATGCACAGCACCGCCGCCAGCCGCCGGCCGTGGCTCCCGTGCGCGGCGGTCGAGCCGTCGGAGGCCAGGCCCGTGATCGTCATCGTCAGCACGGTCGTGTTCAGGTCCGCGACCGCGAGCTTGCGCACGACCGCGTTGCGCAACCCCATGGCGAACGCGAGCAAGGCGATGATGATGCCCGCGGTGACCGTCCCGCCCCGGACGTCGCTGGTGCCGGCGACGATCGCCGCGACCGCCACGAAGACGCCCTCCGCCACCAGCACGCCGCTCAAGAACCGCTCGCCGATCTCCCCGCGCCGCAGCGCGAAGCCCGCGACCGTCGCGCCGGCGGCGAACGCCGCGAGCGAGACCAGCGGCGCCAGCACCGGCAGGCCGCCCGCGTCCGCCAGGCCGAACCCCAGCAGCACGACGTTGCCGGTCATGTTGGCGGTGAACACGTGGCCGAGGCCGAGGTAGCTCACCGCGTCGACCAACCCCGTGGTGAACGTGAGCGCCAGCAGCGTCAGGACGACGCGGCGCGACGCGGGCGGCCTGGCCGGCGGGGTCAGCATGCCGCTCATCGGCGGCCTCGCGTCAGTCCTCGACCGGGATCGGCTCGTCGAAGATGGCCGCGATCGCGTCGAGCGCCGCCTGCTCGCGCGGTGAGACCGGCTTGCCGCCGATGCCCAGGAAGCCGCCCTCCTTGTGGGCGGTCGCGACCGACTCCGCCAACGAGTACACGAAGCGCTTGTACTCCACGAGCTCCTCGTCGAGCGCGCCGCGATCGAGGATCCGGACGGCGCGGCGCAGCTGGTCGAGCGCGACGGTCCGGACGTCGTCCGGCTTCTTCGGGCGGTTCGCGGGATCCAGCGACGGCGCGGTCGACAGGACGTCCTGCAGCAGCTCGCCCGGCTCCCGGGTGCGCGCCTCGGCGTAGGCGCGCGACAGCGCGACCGACTCGCGCAGGTTGCCGCCAGGCTCGGCCGAGGCGATCAGCAGGCCGGCGAGGGCGGGCGCGGTGGTGACCACCGCCCACTCGTCGGCGTTGAACGAGGCCTTGGTCGTCATTCCTGGATGGTAGGCGGAGGCGACTTGTGACACCGTTCCGGCGGCATGCTCGTCATCTTCCATCCCGACGCGACCGACCTCGAGATCGACGCGGTCACCGAGCGGATCCTCGCCACCGGCGCCGGCGCGCAGCGCGTCGTCGGCGCGGAGCAGACCGTCATCGGCGTGATCGACGCCGACCGCGACCACATCACCAGCCTCGAGCTCGACGCCGACCCGGGCGTCGACCGCGTCGTCCCGGTCTCCTCGCCCTACAAGCTCGCCCACCGCCATCGCCACGGCGACCGGCCGCATCCCGTCGACGTCGCGGGCGTCGCGTTCGGCGGCCCGGACGCCGACTTCCGGCTGATCCTCGGGCCGTGCGCGGTCGAGTCCGCCGACCAGACGCTGACCGCCGCCCGCGCCTGCGCCGACGCCGGCGCCGACCTGCTGCGCGGCGGCGCGTTCAAGCCGCGGACGAGCCCGTACGCGTTCCAGGGGCTCGGCCTCGAGGGCCTGAAGATCCTGGCCGACGCGCGCGCCGAGACCGGGCTGCCGGTCGTGACCGAGCTGACCGACCTGCGCGACATCGAGGTCGTGGTCGAGTACGCCGACTGCATCCAGGTCGGCGCGCGCAACATGCAGCACTTCCCGCTGCTGACCGAGCTGGGCCGCGCCGGCCTGCCGGTGCTGCTGAAGCGGGGGATGGGCGCGTCGATCGACGACTTCCTGCTGGCCGCCGAGTACATCCTGACCGAGGGCAACCAGCGCGTCGTCCTGTGCGAGCGCGGGATCCACGCCAAGGCGACGCCGGCCCGTTCGTGCCTGGACCTCGCCGCGGTGACCGTCCTGAAGGAGCACACGCACCTGCCCGTGATCGTCGACCCGTCACACGCCGCCGGCCGGCGCGCGCTGGTCGAGCCGCTCGCGCTCGCCGCGGCCGCCTGCGGGGCGGACGGCCTGATCGTCGAGTGCCACCCGGACCCGCGCAACGCGCGCTGCGACGGCCCGCAGGCGATCACGCTGGACTCGCTGCCGACCTTCGCCTCGCGCGTCCGCGCCGTCGCGCAGGTGGCCGCCGGCGCGCCGGCCTAGGCGCGCCGCGCGCCGGCTGCTCTTGACTTCAAGTTCACTTGAACTTGCATCATGGGCGCCATGACCACCCAGACCGTGCCGTCAGCCAGCCAGCGCATCACCGCGGAGGTCACCTCGTGGCCCGGCGTCACCGCCGGCCATGGCCGCCGCGGAGAGTGGGCCTTCAAGGTCGGCCCGCGCGAGATCGGCCACCTCCACGGCGACCACGCCGCCCACTTCGGCTTCCCGAAGGACGTCTTCGACGAGCTCCTCGCCGCCGGCCGCATCGTCCACCACCCGGTCTTCCCCGACCACCGCGGGCCCGGCGCGCGGCGGATCGAGGACGACGCGGACGTCGACGACGTGATCGCGCTGCTGCGCGACCAGTACGACCGCGCTATCCGGCGGTCGCCCGCTGGTAGCGCCTGATCGCCAGCGGGTGGATCGTCCTGGACGGCATATCTGCCGCCTTGTCAGAACGGCGTAAAACCACAAAGCAGTCCGGGCCCTGACCGTTCACGCGCCGGTCACATGATGTTGGCGGGCCTTTCACAGAAGGGCCTGCAAACGTCAGGATTCTCATTGCTATGACCGCGCGTATGAGCCGGGCCGACCTGCACTGCCACTCGACCGCCTCACAGCTGTCGAAGCTCGGGGTCCAGCGAGCACTCGGACTTCCCGAGTGCGCCACGCCTCCGCAGGAAGTCCTGGAGCTCGCCCTGGCGCGCGGCATGGACTTCGTGACGATCACCGACCACGACACGATCGCCGGCGTCCTGGAGATCGCCGACGACCCGCGGGTCTTCGTCTCGGTCGAGCTGACCTGCTGGTTCCGCGAGGAGCCGCAGGCCGTCCACGTCCTGGTCCTGGGCATCACGCCGGACCAGTTCGCCGAGCTGCAGGCGCTGAGCGACTGCGTCGAGTCGGTCGCCGAGTACCTGCACGAGAACGAGATCACCTGCGCGCACGCGCACCCGTTCTACGCCGTCGAGGCCCCGCTCACCCCGCGCCACCGCCGCCGCCTCGCGCAGCTCTTCCCGGCCTGGGAGGTCCGCAACGGCGCCCGCGCCAAGGAGCTCAACCTCCCGGCCTTCATCTACGTCGAGACGCACGGCGGCACAGGCGTCGGCGGCTCCGACGACCACGCCGGCGTCGACATCGGCCGCACCTACACCGAGACGCCGTTCGCCGCGACGCCGGCCGAGTTCCTGAAGCACATCCGCGCCGGCGCCGCGCGCGCCGCGGGCGACCAGGGCAGCGCCGCCAAGTGGGCGCACGCCGCGATGGCGCTCGCCGTCCGCTCGCTCGACCACGACGCCGAGGGCGCCGAGGCCGAGCCGCTGAACCCGGCCACCGTCCTGACCATGGTCGAGCGCGTCATGAGCGAGGGCGACGCGCGCCGCGGCGCGATGGGCGCCGACCTCCAGCCGGCCGACGCCCGCGCGCTGCTGCGCGCCTGGCTCGACGCGGTCGAGCTCGGCCACCTCTCCAGCGCCGACCTGCTGGCCGCGATGAAGGACGACGACTTCCGCCACGCCGACCTGTTCCGGCGCGCGCGCCGCACGCACGAGCGCAAGCTCGCCCGCGTCGTCGAGGAGGTCGTCACCGGCGTCGGGACCCACGGCGCCAACGGCATCGCCACCGGCGCCGCGAACCTGTTCGACGCGTGCATCGCCGCGATCCCCTACGCGCCGGCCGCCGCGTTCCTGGGCAAGGAGAAGACGAAGCTCACGCCCACCGAGGACGGTGCGCCGCGCCGGGTCGCGCTGGTCGCCGACGGCGTCGGCGGCATGCACGGCGTCACGCACACGCTGCAGGAGCTGCGCCACCGCGGCGTCCCGGGCTTCGAGGTCGAGGTCGTCTCGACCGACCAGATCGCCGACCGCCGCCTCGGCGCGGTCGCCGAGGTCGAGGTCCCCTTCTACAAGGGCCTGCAGATCGGCGTCCCGAGCCTCCCGACGATCGTCGAGGCGCTCGCCGAGGGCCGCTACGACCTCGTCCACGTCTGCTCGCCCGGGCCGGCCGGCGTCGCCGCGCTGCTGACCGCGCGCGTCATGGACCTGCCGGTGCTCGGCAGCTACCACACCGAGCTCGGCGCCTACGCCGGCGTGCGCTCCGCCGACCCGATGCTGGAGGCCTTCGCGCAGGGCGCCATGGCCATGTTCTACGGCCAGTGCGAGGTCGTGCTCTCGCCCAGCGAGGCCAGCGACCAGGTGCTCACGACGCTCGGCATCGAGGCCGACCGCGTCGGCCGCTGGGACCGCGGCGTCGACCTCGCGCGCTTCTCCCCGGACCGCCGCCAGGCCGGCGCCTTCCCGGGTGAGATCAACATCCTGTACTCGGGCCGGCTCACGCGCGAGAAGGGCGCCGACCTGCTGGCCGACGCGTTCCTGGCGGCGCGCGAGCGCGACCCGCGCCTGCACCTCGTCCTGGCCGGCGGCGGCCCCGAGGAGCCGGAGCTGCGCGCGCGCCTCGGCGAGCACGCGACGTTCTTGGGGTGGTTGGAGGGCGACGCGCTCGCCGACGCCTACGCCTCGGCCGACCTCTTCCTCTTCGCCAGCCGCACGGACACGTTCGGCCAGGTGCTCCTGGAGGCGCAGGCCAGCGGCCTCCCGGTCGTCGCGGTCGCCGAGGGCGGCCCGTGCTCGATCGTGGACGACGGCGTCACCGGCCTGCTCCGCGCGCCCGACGCCAAGCAGCTCGCCGACGCGGTCCTGACCCTCGCCGCCCAGCCCGAGACGCGCGCACGCCTGGCGGCCGCCGCCCGCGTCGCCGTCGGCGAGCGCACCTGGGACCGCGCGCTGCAGCGATTGGCCGACGGCTATCGCCGGGCGCTCGGCGGCGCGGCGGCGCGTGGCGCGGCCGACGGTGAGCGCGACGGGGTGCGGCATGCCGCCTGAGCTGGCGGTCCTCGAGGGCGGCGCGTCGCGCACCGCCTCACCACTGGGCCGCGGCGGCCTGCGCCCCGCCAAGGCCCGGCCGCTGCGCGTCGCCGACATCGCGCTCTTCTACGGCGAGCGCTCCGGCGGCCTCCGCACCTACCTGGACGCCAAGGCCGAGCACGCGGTCCGCAACCCGGACGCGATCGACCACCACATCCTGGTCCCGGGCGCCAAGGAGCGCCACGAGTCCGGCCGCCACGAGCTGCCCTCGCTGCGCGTCGTCGCCGCCAACGGCTACCGCGTCCCCCTCGGCGCCGGCGCGCTGAAGGAGACGCTGCGCGCGCTGGAGCCGGACGTCGTCCTGCTGCACGACCCGTTCTGGTGGCCGGTCGACGTCATCGCCTGCGCCCGCGAGCTCGGCGCGCGCACCGTCGCCGTCCACCACGGCACGAGCAACCTGGAGGCCGCGTCGCTGCCGGGCCCGTCGCGCGTCTACGCGCCGCTGCTGCGGCGCTGGCTGCGGCGCTCGGGCCGCCACGTCGACGCGGTCATGAGCAACGTCGACACGATGGCCGACTTCGGCCGGCTGGCGACGATGCCGCTCCGCCTGGGCGTCCACGAGACGTTCCGCCCGCGGCCGGACGTCCGGCGCGGCGACCATGTGCTGTATGTCGGTCGCCTCTCGCGGGAGAAGGGCGTGCTGGAGCTCCTCGAGGCCGCTGCCCGCAGCGCCGACCCCTGGCCGCTGCGGATCGTCGGCAGCGGCCCGCTGGAGGAGACGCTCCGCACGCGCGCGCGCCGGCTCGGCCTGGCCGCGCGCATCAGCTTCCGGCCGCACGCGCGCGACCGCGTCCGGCTCGCGCACCGCTACTCCGGCGCGCGCTGCGTCGTCATGCCCGGCGAGCACGAGACGTTCGGGCTCGTCGCGCTGGAGGCCGCCGCGTGCGGCACGCCGGTCGCCGCCTGCTCGACGGCGCCGGCCCTGCACGCGATCGGGACGCTCGGCCACGGCTTCGTGCCCGCCGACCCCGACGACTTCGACCGCGCGATGGGTGAGGCCTACCACGCGCACCACGACGCGCAGGAGGCCGCGATGGTCGCCTGGCGCCACCGCTGGGACCGCGTCTTCCGGGAGGAGCTGCGCAGCCTCCAGGACCTGGTGGGCTGAGGCGATGAGGCGCGGCGGCATCATCGCGGTGTCGCTGCACGACGTCGAGCCGGCGACGTTCGAGCGCTGCGCGCTGATCCGCGACTGGCTCAACGACCACGGCGTCGACCGCGTCACGCTGCTGGTCATCCCCGCGCCCGACCTGCACCCCTTCCACGACCGCCGGCCCGACATGGCCGAGTGGCTGGAGGAGTGCGCGCGCTCGGGCGACGCGATCGCCCAGCACGGCTTCCAGCACCGCCAGGCGCGCCGCGTCCACGGCCCGCGCCAGCTCTACGCCAGGATGCAGGCGGGCGACGCGGCGGAGTTCGTCGGCCTCGACGTCGACGAGACGCGCCGCGCGGTCCTGGCCGGCCGCCGCCTGCTCAAGCTCGCCGGCGTGCAGCCGCGCGGGTTCGTCGCGCCCGGCTTCGCCTACACCGGCGCGCTGCGCGCCACGCTCGCCACCACGTTCGACTGGTGGGCGGGGATCGGCCGCCTGCACCGCGTCGCCGACCACCGCACGACGACCGCGCCGGCCCTGACGATCGGGAGCAGCACGGGGATCAAGCGCTGGACGTCGCCCGCCGTGGTCCGCGCCGGCGCGCTCGTGTCCGGAGAGCTGCTGCGCCTGGAGCTGCATCCCGCCGACCTCGACCACCCGCGCGCCGTCGCGGCCATCGAGCGGGTCCTGCGCCGGGCGCGGGACCGCAGCGCCGTCACGTACGACGAGCTCGCCTTGCGCTGAGCGGCCGCCGGCCGTCATCCTCGGCGGGGCCATGCTCTTCCGCCAGATCACGCACGACGATCTCGGCTGCGCCTCGTACCTCGTCGGCGACACGCGCGCCGGCGTCGCCGCGGTGGTGGACCCGAAGCTGGAGATCGAGGAGTACCTCGCGGTCAGCCGCTACATGGGCGTGCGCATCGAGCACATCCTCGAGACGCACAACCACGCCGACCACGTCTCCGGCCACGGCCGGCTGGCGGCGGCCACCGGCGCGACGATCCACGTCCACCGCCTGGCGGCGCCCGCGTACGACCACGAGCCGTTCGACGACGGGTGGGAGCTGGCGCTCGGCAGCGTCGTCGTGCGCGCGCTGCACACGCCGGGCCACCGGCCCGAGCACACCGCGTTCGCGCTGATCGAGACCGCGCGCGGGCCCGAGCCGTGGGCGGTCCTGAGCGGCGACTCGCTGTTCGTCGGCGACGTCGCGCGGCCGGACCTCGCGGTCGACAAGGAGGAGGGCGCGCGCGCCATGTTCCGGTCGCTGCGCGAGAAGCTGCTGGCGCTGCCGGCGATGTGCGAGGTGTGGCCCGGCCACCTCGGCGGCTCGCTGTGCGGCGGGCCGGCCATGGACATGAAGATCGCGTCGACGATCGCCTACGAGCTGGCACACAACGCGCTCGTCGCCGAGGACGACCCGGACGCGTTCGTCGCGCGGGCGATCTCGGCGCTCGCGCCCCAGCCCCCGAACTTCCAGGCGATCGTCGCGCTCAACCGCGGGCCGCTGAGCACGGGCCGGCCGCCGCTGGAGCCGCTGACGCCGCGCCAGGTCGCGGCCGAGCAGGCCGCCGGCGCGATGGTCATGGACGTCCGCACCGACCTGCAGTTCGACGACGCGCACATCCCGGACGCGATCTGCAACCCGGCGATCCGCGCCGGCTTCGGCACGAAGCTCGCCTGGGTCGCCGACCGCGACGCCGACGTGATCCTCGTCGGGCGTGACGACGAGGACGCCAAGGCGGCCGCGGCGCTCGCGGCGGCGGTCGGCATCGCGAGGATCGGCGGCTACCTCGCGGGCGGCATGACGAGCTGGCGCGAGGAGCAGCGGCCGACGGCCGCGGTGTCGCGGATCGACGTCCGGCGCCTCCACGCGCGTGTAACCGACCCGTCGCCCGACGGCGATGCGATCCAGATCCTGGACGTGCGCGAGCGGCGCGAGTGGGACGCCGGGCACATCGCGGGCGCGGTCCACCGGCCCTACCACGACATCGACCGCGTGCCGGCGGAGCTCGACCCGGACCGGCCGATCGCGGCGCTGTGCGCGTCGGGCCAGCGCGCCGCGGTCGCCGCGTCGCTGCTGCTGCGCGCCGGCGCGCGTGAGGTCTTCCACGTCGCCGGCGGCGGGGTCGGCGGCTGGCCGGACCCCTTGACCACCGACGCCCCAACGGGCGCGGCGGCCGCGCGCTAGCTCGTGGCCTTCGCCTTGGCGTTGTAGACGGCCTTGTCGAACGACGGCATCGCGGCGTCGCCGGCGTAGCCGAGGTGGTCGAGGCCGAAGAGGTCCTCGATGCTGCGCAGGAGCGAGAAGTGGTTGTAGGAGTCGGTGCGGTCGACCGAGCCGGCCTTCACGGCCGACGAGAGCAGCAGGAGCCCGACGCGCCCACCGCCGGGCGAGCTCGTGCCGTCGTCGGCCGGCGGCAGCGTCCCGGCGGGCGCCGTCGTGCTCGCCGGGCTCGTCGTGGTCGCCGGCGCCGATGTCGTGGCCGGGCTCGCGGTCGTGGCCGGGAGCGCCGGCGAGGCCGGCACCGACGTCGTGGCCGGGATGGCGGTCGAGGCCGGCGCCGCCGTCGTCGCGCCGCCGGCGGCGGCGGCGAGGTTCGGGAACGCGCTCGGCGTGCAGCACGCCGTGGCGTCCGCGCCGTCGCCGGTCTGCGGGGCCTGGTCGAAGGTGATCGCGATCAGCCCGCCGTCGGCGTAGCCCTTGGAGCCCATGATCTGGGGGACGATCGTCTTGAGCCACGCGTCGGCCGCGGCCAGGCCGGCGGGCTGGCCGTCGGCGCACGGCGTGACGCTGCCGTCGTGGCAGCGGTTGGGCACGATGTACGACACGGCCGGCGTCGTGTCGGCCGACGTGAGGTCGAGGTTCAGCTGGCCGAGTCCGATGTCGCTGTTCCCGCAGGCGCTGCCGTCGATGACCGAGTGGAAGTAGACGAACGGGTTGCGCCACGTGACGTACGCGTCGCCGGGGCGCGGCGCCTGGAGCGCGTCGGCGGTGCCGACCGCGGGATGGCGGCAGGTCATGGGATCGCCGACCGGGCCGTTGCCGATGTCCTCGACGTACGCCTTCCACGTCTTGCCGTCGGCCTGCAGCTGGTCGCCGAGCGTCTTGGTCGCCGCCGGGTAGACGCAGCCGTCGCCGAGGACCTGGTCGTCGTCGCCGGTCCCGGTCGACGCGACGTCGGTGAACTGCGGGCAGTTGAGCTGGGTCTGCGCGGTTGGGCCCTGGCCGCTGATCAGCGCGATGCCGTTGGCGAGCTCGCCCTGCGTCGCGGCGTAGTAGTTCTGGACGACCTCGCCCTGCTTGGCCAGCGTGCCGCTCAGGTAGGGCGCCTTCGAGCCGGTCCCGAACGCCTCGTCGTAGCCGTGCCCGTTCAACATGATGAGGAACACGTGCTTGATCTTCGGCGGCGTGTCGTCGGCGGGCGCGGTGCCGGTGTCGGTCGACGACGTGTCGTCGCCGCCGGTCGTGTCGCTGGTGGGCGTGGCGGCGGCATCCGACGAGCTGTCCGGGACGTCCGCGGCGCCCGACGGCGCGGCCGGGGGCTCGACCACCGGCGCGGGGGCGACCGGCGCCGGGGCGGGGGCCCGCGCGGGCGTGACGGCGACCAGGAGCGGCGAGCTCGCCTCGCTCGACGAGGTCGGGCTGATCACGGTGCCGAGGACGGACCCGAAGGCCAGCGTCGCGAGCACCGCGAGCGCGGCGGCCCGCGGCGAGACCAGCGTGCCGCGCGCGGGAGCGGCGTCGTCCTCGTCGGCGTCGGCGTCGGTCGTCGCGGCCTCCGGGCCGAGCAGCGCGGCGACCGCCGCGGGCAGGGCGTGCACGCGCTCGCCGCACTCGAGGCAGTAGCGCTGGTCATCGGCCAGCGCCGCGCCGCAGGCCGAGCACGAGGCATGGGCGGGGCGCGCGCGCGACGGCACGTCAGGGGGCGGGGGCGACACGGCGGGCATGCACCTTCGCGCGCGAGATGACACGACCGTGTGAACATCTGGAGACCGTCGCGTGACCAACCGGGGCGTCGCTCCGGCAACCAGACGTTCACAACTTCACAACCTCTGCCGCGCAGACTGGCGATCGAGCTCGCG
>DATDMD010000018.1:0-7502 GCA_036518975.1 Baekduia sp. | reverse complement strand
CTACGAGGGGCTGATCCCGAAGATCCAGAAGTCCATGCTGTCCAAGGAGGTCGACACACTGCAGCCGCACGTGCGCGCCTTCGTGGAGCGGGCCGTCACCTTCACCATCTGCCCCGAGTGCGAGGGCACGCGGCTCAGCAGGGAGGCCCGCTCGTCGAAGATCGGCAGAGTCAGCATCGCCGACGCCTGCGCGATGCAGATCAGCGACCTGGCCGAGTGGGTACGAGGTCTGGACGAACCGTCCGTCGCGCCGCTGCTGGCCGCGCTGGGACACACCCTCGACTCGTTCGCCGAGATCGGCCTCGGCTACCTGTCGCTCGACCGGCCGACCGGCACGCTGTCGGGCGGCGAGGCCCAGCGCACCAAGATGATCCGGCACCTCAGCTCGTCGCTGACCGACGTCACCTACGTCTTCGACGAGCCCACGACGGGCCTGCACCCGCACGACATCGACCAGATGAACGGCCTGCTGCTGCGGCTGCGGGACAAGGGCAACACGGTGCTCGTCGTCGAGCACAAGCCGGAGACGATCGCGATCGCCGACCACGTCGTCGACCTCGGCCCCGGCGCCGGCGCGGGGGGCGGCAGCGTCTCCTTCGAGGGCACCGTCGAGGGGCTGCGGGCCAGCGCCACGATCACCGGCCGCCACCTCGACGACCGCGCGGAGCTGAAGGCGACGGTGCGCGCGCCCACCGGGACGCTGGAGATCCGCGGCGCGAACGCGAACAACCTCCGCGACGTCGACGTCGACGTCCCGCTCGGCGCGCTCGTCGTCGTGACCGGCGTCGCCGGCTCGGGCAAGAGCTCGCTCATCCACGGGTCGGTCTCCGGCCGCGACGGCGTCGTGGCGATCGACCAGGGCGCGATCCGCGGCTCGCGGCGCAGCAACCCGGCGACGTACACCGGCCTGCTCGACCCGATCCGCAAGGCGTTCGCCAAGGCCAACGGCGTCAAGCCTGCGCTGTTCAGCGCCAACTCCGAGGGCGCCTGCCCGACGTGCAACGGCGCCGGCGTCATCTACACCGACCTGGCGATGATGGCCGGCGTCGCCTCGACCTGCGAGGACTGCGAGGGCAAGCGGTTCCAGGCGGCCGTGCTCGAGTACCACCTCGGCGGGCGCGACATCAGCGAGGTGCTCGCGATGCCGGTGGCCGAGGCCGAGGCGTTCTTCGCCGACGGCGAGGCGCGCACGCCGGCCGCGCACAGGATCCTCGACCGGCTCGCCGACGTCGGGCTCGGCTACCTCACGCTCGGCCAGCCGCTCACCACGCTGTCCGGCGGCGAGCGGCAGCGGCTGAAGCTGGCGACGGCCATGGCCGAGAAGGGCGATCTGTACGTGCTGGACGAGCCGACCACCGGCCTCCACCTCGCCGACGTCGAGCAGCTGCTCGGCCTGCTGGACCGGCTCGTCGACACCGGCAAGTCGGTGATCGTGATCGCGCACCACCAGGCGGTGATGGCGCACGCCGACTGGATCGTGGACCTCGGCCCCGGCGCCGGCCGCGACGGCGGCCGGATCGTCTTCGAGGGCACGCCCGCCGACCTCGTCGCCGCGCGCTCGACCCTGACCGGTGAGCACCTCGCGGCGTATGTCGGCGCCGGGACGAGGCGCTGACCGCGTGTGCCGGATCCCGGGCGCGGCGTGGCATGATCTCCCCGTGACCAGCCGACCGGCGTCGGGGCAGGACCTGAGCGACTTGGCGCGCCTGCGGCGCGTGCGCGACCGGATGGACCGGGAGTACGCGCAGCCGCTGGACGTCGAGGCGCTCGCGCGCGGCGCGCACATGTCGGCCGGGCACTTCAGCCGCCAGTTCAAGCTGGCCTACGGCGAGTCGCCCTACGGCTACCTGATGACGCGGCGCATCGAGCGCGCGATGGCGCTGCTGCGGCGCGGCGACCTCAGCGTCACCGAGGTGTGCTTCGAGGTCGGCTGCACGTCGCTGGGGACCTTCAGCACGCGCTTCGCCGAGCTGGTCGGGATGCCGCCCGGCGCCTACCGGCGCGAGGCCGCGGGCGCGACGCTCGGGATGGCGCCGTGCGTGGCCAAGCAGGTGACGCGACCGATCAGGAATCGAGAGGCGCGGCCCGCCGAGGCGCCGGTAGCTTGACCACCATGAACATCACCATCCACGCGAGCATGCTCCCGCACGAGGACGCCGAGGCGACGCTGGCCTTCTACCGCGACACGCTCGGCTTCGAGGTGCGCAACGACGTCGAGTACGGCGGGATGCACTGGATCACCGTCGGCCCCGCCGACCAGCCCGACACGGCGATCGTCCTGTACCCGCCGGCCGCCACGCCCGGCATCACCGACGACGAGCGCCGCACGATCGCCGAGATGATGGCCAAGGGCACGTTCGCCAGCATCAACCTGGCGACCACCGACCTCGACGGCACCTTCGAGCGGCTGCAGGCCAGCGACGCCGAGGTCGTCCAGGAGCCGACCGAGCAGCCCTACGGCGTCCGCGACAGCGCGTTCCGCGATCCCGCCGGCAACCTGATCCGCCTGCAGGAGCTGCGCTGAGCGACCGCGCAAGACGGAGGGCCCGCGCATCCAGGCGGGCCCTCCGTTTTCCGTGGCGTCCGTGCCGCGGCGTTCCGTGGCGTCCGTACCGCGGTCAGATGTAGCGGCGGATCGAGTGGATGTCGCGCCGGTAGTCGTAGGCCAGGTAGTACGGGCCGCCCTCGCTGCCGTGCGAGATGACCATCAACTGGCCGTCGCGGGCGCGCCCCGCCACGAGCGCGACGTGGCCGGTGGGCCCGAACGGGTCCCCGTAGAGCACGAGGTCGCCGCGCAGGACGCTGCCGCGGTCCGCCACCTTGCGCCCGTTGGCGACCATCGACCCCGTGTAGCCGGAGTGCCACCCGTGGTCGTTGACCGTGTCGCGGACGCCGTAGTGGTCCAGCCCGTTCCACAGGCACCACGTCGCGAACGACGAGCAGTCGCAGTGCTTGGGGTAGGACTGGCGGAAGGCCTTCATGTTCTTGTCGATGCCCTCCCAGCGCGTCGCCATCTGCGTGTAGTGGACCTGGGGCGCGTGGTGCAGCGCGAGGACCGCGGCCTGGACGGCGAGGTCCCGCGCGCGGATCCGGTGCTTGACGCCGAGGCCGGACACCGAGCCGCTCATGACCGGCCTCCGATCCGGCCGGCGACGACGTCGTCGTCGGGGGTCGCGCCGCCCAGGTCGGGCGGCAGGGTCTTGGGGTCGGTCGGCATGAGCTCGGCGATGGACGGCGGGAGGTCGTCGTCCTCCTCCTCGTCGGGGGCGTCGACGACCGTGAGGCCACCGGCGAACGGCGGCTGGGGCGGCGCGGCGGCGGCCGCGGACTGGACGGTCTGCATGGCCTGGACGGCCTGGGCCGACGCGCCCGTCACGGTCGCTCCGGCGATCGCCGTGGCCTGCGCGTAGCGACCCGCGAGGACCGTGACGAGCGTGACGACCGCGCCGACGAGGGCCGTGATCGTCTCGGTGGACAGGTCGCCGTTGACGACGGCGGCGACGCCGGCCGCGAGGGCCAGGACGGCGGCGCCGGCGGCGCCGATCTTGGTGGTGGTGCCGACGGGGACCGGCTCGATGTCCGGCGTGGCGACGGCGCCACCGGCGAAGGTGCTCATGCGTGCTCCTCGTGGTTGGGGATTGGTCATGCCGTACGCGAAGTGAGGGTGAGCGCTGGGGGTTCGTGCGCGTCGTCGACCGGGTCGCCGATGTAGGTCTCGACCTGGGCCCGCAGCCGCTGCATCTGCCGCCGCGCGCGCCAGCCCAGGAGCGCGTCGAGGGCCGCGACGGCGCCGACGAGCCAGAGGCCGCCGGCCATCAGGGCGTACAGGCCGAGGGCGATGCTCATCACGGCGAGGGCGTTGAAGCCGAGCCGGACCGAGCGCCACGTGGCGTCGTCGATGTCCTGGCCGGGCTGCGCGCGGCACTCGCTCATCCACGCCTCCCAGACGAGGACGCGCTGCTGCTCGCCGCGGTTGGCCCAGCGCTCGAGGTCGGCGATGAACCGCGAGGCGCGCGTGATGCGCAGCAGCTCGCCGAACCACATCCGGATCGCCATCGCGCAGGCGGCGGGGACGGCGAGCGCGAAGACGAGCCCGCTCAGCGTCTGGTCGACGTCCCAGAAGTGGGCGCCGACGCCGGCGAGCAGGCCGAGCGTCGCGGCGCCGACGCTGAGGGCCGACTGCTGGTTGGAGATCGCGGTCTGGATCTCGGCGCGGACGGCCGCGTACTCGGCCAGCACCAGCTGGGTGACGCCGGGCTGCGCGGCGAGGTCGTCGACGTCCGGGCGCTCGGGCGGAGCCCTGAACGCGCGAACGGCGGTCCGGACCCGGAGCTCGGCGCCAAGCGTCCCGGCCGTGCTCTTGAGGTGGGTGCGGGTGGACATGGCGCCAGCATGCGCCGCGACCCGTCCGTCCACATCCGGGCGCGACCCCAGGGACGACCCCAGAAGATCCGGGGTGGCTCACGACCCTAGGGCAGGGTGCCGGGGGGGTCGGCCCCGGCGTCGAGCAGGATCTGCCGCGCGCAGCGCTCGGCGAACGCGGCGATCGTCAGGCTCGGGTTCGGTCCGACCGGGCCGGGCAGCGCGGCGCCGTCGCACACGTAGAGGCCCGGATGCCCGAAGGCGCGGCCGTAGGCGTCCACGACGCCGTCGTGCGCGCTGGTCCCCATCGGGCAGCCGCCGAGCGAGTGGACGGTGATCAGGCGGTGGCCGAAGCGGTAGGTCGGGCTGGAGGTGTAGCCCGCGCCGAGCTTCTTGGCCAGCTGCCGCAGGACGTCCTCGACGCCGTCGAGGTAGTCGCGCGACGTCTCCCAGGTCCAGTCCAGGTCCAGGTGGCCGCGCTCGCTCAGCGTGAACCGCCCGTCGGGCGTGTCGCGGCCCATCGCCAGGAAGCCCAGCGACGTGTCGGCCAGCCTGCCGTTGCCGATCAGCCGCGAGATCTCCTGGGAGGAGTCGGTGTCCGCGTCGTGGGACAGGCGGCGCCGCAGCTCGTCCCACACGAAGTGGACGGCGCGCGACGCGATCCCGCCCAGCGGCGACGTCTGGACGAGCCAGTTGGCCAGCTCGGGCCAGCCCGCCTCCTGGATGTAGAAGCCGCGCGAGCCCTCGGGCCCGCCCTCGTCGGCGGGCGCGACGCGCAGCGTGCTCGTGATCACCGGCCCGTGGCTGGGGTCGATCTTCCCCTTGGTGTTCAGCGCGAAGGCGAGGAAGTCGCCGTTGCCGCTGAAGCGCGTGCCGAGCGCCGTGTCGCTGAGGTTCCGGAGGCCGCCCGCCGCGCGGGCGCGCATCAGCAGGCGCGTCGAGCCGATCGCGCCGGCCGCCACGACCACCCGGCCGGCGCGGACCTCGTGGCGGGTCGGCGGGCCGCCCGCGCCGGGGTGGTGCTCGTCGTAGATCACGCGGTAGCCGTCGTCCTCGGCGACGATGTGCTGGACGTCGGCCAGGCACCGGATCGTCGCCCCGGCGCGCTCGGCGGCGCTGAGGTAGTTGAAGTCCAACGTGTTCTTCGCGCCGAAGTTGCAGCCGATGTCGCACTCGCCGCACAGGCGGCACGTGTAGCGCTGGCGGTCGTGGAGGTTGTCGCCGGGCGCGCCGAGCGGCCGCCCGGGCTCGCCGCCGCCGGGGGTGAACGACACCGCGAGGTTCGGCAGCTCCCAGTCCAGGCCGCCGACGCCGTCGTCGACGAGCGCCCTGCTCGCCGCCTGCAGCGCCTTGGTCTTGGGGGTGTTCGCGTAGGGCGCCTGGGCGAAGGGGTACGGCGTGGCGCCGAGCATCTGCTCGGCGACGTCGTAGTGCGGGTCCAGCTCGGCGCGGGTGATCGGCCACGGCCGGCCGTCGTGGTCCTGGAACCACCCGGCGGGCTTGCGGATCATCACGTTGGCGTAGATCAGCGACCCGCCGCCCAGGCCGCTGGCGGTGACCGCGGAGATGTCGTGGAACGACCACGGGTGGAACATCCCGTAGAGCCTGTGCTCCGGGTCCCAGAAGTTCTGGGAGAGCGCCGCGGGGCTGCGCGCGAAGTCGCCGGGGCCGTACCTGCGCCCGCGCTCCAGGAGGAGCACCGAGCCGCCGCGCTCGTGCTCGGCGAGCCGGAGCGCGACGGGCGCGCCCCCGAACCCCGACCCGACGATGACGTTGTCGAAGACCTCCGGCACGGCCCACCCCCTCCGATTTCCGGTCAGCCAGTGTGGACCGTCGCGCGGCGAGAGTCAATGCGAGCTATAGATCAGCAAGCCGGAGCATCGACTTTGCGCGAGCGCTGAACCGCACGTATGCTGATGCCCCCGACGCCGGGAGCCTCCGACGCTTCTCCACGACCGCCAGTCCGAGTGCGAGCAGGTGCACGCCGCCATGCGGTCCGCCGCCGCGGGCAGCGGCGCGCTGCTCGTCCTGGAGGGCCCGCCCGGGATCGGCAAGACGGCGCTGCTGACGGCCGTCGGCACCGACGCCGACGGGTTCACGGTCCTGCACGCGCGCGGCGGCGACCTGGAGACCGGCTTCCCCTTCGGCGTCGTCCGCCAGCTGTTCGAGCGCCGGCTCGTCGAGGCCGGCGAGGACGAGCGCCGCGAGCTGCTGGCCGGCGCCGCCGCGCTGGCCGCGCCGCTGCTGGGCTTCGACGAGGTCCGCCGCTGGGCGGGCGCCGACGTCGTGGGCGGCGTCGCGTCCTACCCGCGCCTGCACGGGCTCTACTGGCTGGCGGCCAACCTCGCGGCCGAGCGCCCGCTGCTGCTCGTCGTCGACGACCTGCACTGGGTCGACGCGCCGTCGCTGCGGTGGATCAGCTACCTCGCGTCGCGCGTGCACGAGCTGCCGATCCTGCTCCTGGTCGCGACGCGCCCGCCGGAGGCGCTGCCGGAGGGGTCCGCGCTGGTGGAGCCGATCGTGTCGGCGCCCGAGGCGCGCATGATCCGGCCGGGGCCGCTGTCGGGCGCCGCGGTGGCCGCGATCGTCGCCGAGGCGTTCGGGACCGAGCCGGGCCGTCGCTTCTGCGCGGCCTGCCACACGGCGACCGGCGGCAACCCGTTCCTGCTGCGCGAGCTGCTCGTCGACCTGCGCCACGCGGGCCTCGAGCCGACCGACGCGAGCGCCGGTCGCGTGGGCGAGGCGGGCCCGGCGAGCGTCGCCCGCAGCGTGCGGCGCCGGCTGGCGGCCACCGACACGCCGTCGATCGCGCTGGCGCAGACCGTGGCGCTGCTGGGCTCGCGCGCCGAGCACCGCCACGTCGCCGCGCTGCTGGGCAGCACGTCGGGCGACGTGACGACCGCCGCGGCGAGCCTGGTCGACGCCGGCATCCTGGAGCCGGACCTGCCGCTGCGCTTCGTCCACCCGGTGGTGCAGGCCGCGATCCACGCCGGGACGCCGGCGGCCGAGCGCGTCGACGGGCACGCCCGCGCCGCGCGGCTGCTGGCCGGCGAGGACGCCGCGCCGGAGGAGATCGGCATGCACCTGCTCGCGACCCCGGCCGTGGGCGATCCGTGGGTCGTCGACCAGCTGCGCGGCGC
>DATDMD010000017.1:0-45433 GCA_036518975.1 Baekduia sp. | reverse complement strand
CACCCACGGAATCGACGAAGCGGTCTTCCTCGGCCAGCGCGTGCTCGTGCTGACTGCGCGACCGGGCACCCTCAAGGAGGCCATGACGATCGACCTGCCGCAGCGCGAAACGACCGCCGACGTGCGTTCCACGCCGGAGTTCGCGCGCTACCGGCACCGGATCTGGGGGCTGCTGCACGACGCGGCGCCCGCGGACGCGGCCGTCGACGAGCGGGTGGCGGTCGGTGTCTAGCGTCGTCCAGCTCCCCGCCGCGGGGGCGGCCGCACCGGCGGCCGCGGCCGCCCCTTCGCGGCGGCGGATCCGCGCGCGGCGCGTCGCCGGCCTGCTCGGGACGGGCTTCCGGCGCTCGATCGCGATCGTGCTCTTCCTCGCGCTGTGGGAGATCGCGCCGCGCGCCGGCCTCGTCGACCGCACGTTCCTGACTCCGTTCTCGGAGGTGCTCGACGCGTGGTGGGCGCTGGCCAAGAGCGGCAGCCTGTGGGACCACGTGTCGATCAGCATGGAGCGCGCGCTGGCGGGGTTCAGCATCGCGCTGGTGGTCGCGATCCCGATCGGGTTCGTGATCGGCTGGTACCCGAAGGCCGCCGAGGTCCTCAACCCGTTGTTGGAGGCCTTGCGCAACACCGCGACGCTGGCGCTGCTGCCGGTCTTCACGCTGCTGCTCGGCATCGGCGAGACCACCAAGATCGTGATCATCGTCTACGCGTGCGCGTTCCCGATCGTCATGAACACGATCACCGGCGTGCAGACCGTCGACCCGCTGCTGGTCAAGTCGGCGCGCTCGATGGGGCTGGGGTCGCTCGCGCTGTTCCGGCGCGTGATCCTGCCGGCGGCGGTGCCGACGATCTTCACCGGAGTCCGGATGGCGGGGTCCTACGCGATCCTCGTCCTGGTCGCCGCCGAGATGGTCGGCGCCAAGGCCGGGCTCGGGTTCCTGATCAACTCCTCGCAGAACAACTTCGCGATCCCGGACATGTACGCGGGGATCCTCACCATCTCGGTGATCGGGATCGCGGTCAACGCGGGGCTGGTGCGCCTGGAGCGCCACTTCTCGTCGTGGCGCGTCGAGGTGGGGGCGTGACGGCTGGGGCGGTCGTCGGCGTCGAGCCGCGCGCGCTGCGCGCTGCGATGGGGAACTTCGCCACCGGCGTGGCGGTCGTGACGGCCGCGGACGCCGGCGGCCGTCCGTTCGGGACGACGGCCAACGCGATCAGCTCGCTGTCGCTGCGGCCGCCGCTCGTCCTGGCCTGCCTGCGGCGGGAGTCCGCGACGCTGGCGGCGATCCGCGCCAGCGGGCGGTTGGCCATCAACCTGCTCGGCGCCGGCCAGCGGGGCGTGGCGGAGCGCTTCGCGCGCGCGGCGGCGCCGGACACGTGGGACGGCGTCGGCCACCGGCTGGCGGACGGCGTCCCGGTGCTCGCCGGCGCGCTCGCGACGCTGGAGTGCGTCCTGCACGACCTCGCCGACGGCGGCGACCACGAGATCGTGATCGGCCGCGTGAGCGCGCTCGACCATGTCCATGTCCATGAGGACCCGCTGCTGTTCTACCGCGGCGCGTTCGCGGCGCCGCCGCGGCGCGCGCCTGCCGAGCGACCGCGCGCCGGGCGCCCCGTCGTCGCGCTGCCGTCCGGGCTCGGCGCGCTGCGGATCGTGCCGCTGAGCGACGGCGGGACGGTCGCGGCGAGCGTCGCGGTCCTCGTCGGCGAGCCGCGCGGGACGGCGGGCGCCGAGCTCCACCTCCACCGCGGCTGCCTGCTCGGCGACGCGCTGGGCAGCCAGGCGTGCCGCGGCCGCGAGCGCCTCCACGGCCTGGTCGAGCGGCTGCAGCGCGAGGGCCGGCCGGGCGTCGTCGTCTACCACCGCGACACCGCGCTGGGCCTCGGGCCGTGCTGCCTGGCCGGCGACGGGTCGCCGGCGCCGACGTCGGCCGAGCGCGCCGCGCTCGCCGAGGCGGTCGCGCTCCTGGAGCTGCGCGACCCGGTGGCCCAGCCGGGCGGGGATGGCGGCTACCCCCACCGCCGAACGGCCGCTGCCCGTGATGATCCGCCGGGCCCCCGGTCCGACACTCACGTCCCATGCCGAGCACCGACCCCCGCCGCCCGCCGCTGACCACCCACGCCCCGCTCCTCGCGTGGGTCACCGGGCTCATGGCCGTGGCGGTCGGCGCGGTCGTCGTCGGCCTCGCGTGGCACGACGACTCCCTGGGCCTCGTGATCGCGCTGGTCGCGCTCGTCGCCGCGCTGGGGACGCTGCTGCTGGTTCTCCGCGACGAGCTCTCCGAGAGCACGGATCCCCCCGAGCACGACGACGCCCCGGCGCGGCGGCGCCACCGGATCCTCGGCGTCCGCCCGTCGTCGGCGGCGGCGGGGCTGGTCTCCGTCGCGGTGCTGGCGGTCGCGATCGTCATCGCGGCGACGAACGACAGCGACACGTCGACCAGCGCGGCGACGTCCGCGTCGGCGGTGCGCACGACCAAGGACTTCGTGACCGCCGCGGTGGTCGAGGACAACGGCGAGAACGCCTGCGGCTACCTCACGTCGGCCGAGCAGAAGGCCGTCAACGACTCGGGGTTCGACGGCTGCCGCCGGACCTTCGCCAACGGCGACGCGACGGCGCCGAACGACGTCACCACCGCGCGTGCGGTCCACAACCTCCCGGCCGCGGTCCAGATGAGCGACGCGACCGCGACCGTCCGGCTGGGCCGGGGCTCCGGGGCGGTCACGTTCCGGCTCGTCCACGCCACGGGCAACGACGAGGAGGCGTTCAACGCGCCGCCCACCGCGTGGCGGATCGCCGACGGGGCCGCGTCCCTGCTGGGCCCGGAGGCCCCGGGCGCCGCGCCCGCCGGGCCTTCATGAGCTGCCACGGCATCGACGGCTGCTTCCGCGGCGACGAGGTCAACATCGGCTACCGGCCGTACCGCGCGATCCGCGACACGGCGGTGCGCACCGGCCGCGGCGAGGCGTTCGCCGCGGTCGTGTCGCTGCGCGCGGGACAGGGCCTCGGGCGCCAGACCGTCCGCAACCCGGGCCACCTCGACCTGCCGCCCGACCGGTCGCCGGCGACGGGCGCCGACGGCGAGCCGTGGATCTGGGTCTACGCGCGCAGCCACGGCGGCTCGGGCTGGATCCCGCTCGCCGACGCCGAGCCGGCGACGAGCCCGCCGGGCCGCCCGTGCCGCGGGCCCGCGGGCTTCGACTTCGAGCCGGGGCTGATGCCGTCCAAGCACGGCCCGCACACGACGTGCGGGCGGCGGGTGCTCGGGTCCCTCCGGCGCCGCCGCAGGTGCGTGGGGTGGTCGGCGGCGTACCTGCGCTGGTCGCCGGACGGCACCGCGTGGGAGTACCTGCACGCCGACGACGTGGTCGAGCTGCGCTGCCACGGGCCGCGCGACTTCGCGGGCGTGACGGTCGTCTCCTCGGCGAGCGTCGCCACGGGCCAGAGCGGGTGGATCGAGGAGCGCGCGCTCGCGCACACGCGCTGAGGTGTGTTCAGTGGTGGAGGGCCTGGTCGGCGGCCAGCGCGAGCGCGCCGAGGACGCCGGCGTCGTCGCCCAGCGCGGGCGGGACGAGGAAGTCGGCGATGCGGTCGCCGAGCAGCGGCGTGTCCCAGTAGCCGGCGGCGAGGTCGCGCAGGTGCGCGCGGGTGTGGTCGAGCAGGCCCGGGTGGTCGAGCACGCCGCCGCCGAGGATGACCTTCTCGGGCGAGAACACGCCGACGAGGGCGAGCAGGCCGAGCGCGACGTACTCCGCCTCGAGCGCCCAGAACGGGTGGTCGGCGGGGAGCGCGTCGCCAGGTGTGTTGAAGCGCGCCGCGATCGCCGGCCCGCCGGCCAGGCCCTCCCAGCAGTCGCCGTGGCTGGGGCAGGCGCCGTCGAACGGGTCGCGGGCGCGGTCGTGGGGGATCCGGACGTGGCCGGCCTCGGGGTGGAGCAGGCCGTGCCACGGGCGGCCGTCGATCAGCAGGCCGGCGCCGATCCCGGTCCCGATCGTGACGTAGGCCAGCGCCCGCGCGCGCTGGCCGGCGCCCCAGCGGTGCTCGCCGAGCGCGGCGGTGGCGACGTCCTGGCCGAACGCGACGGGGACGCCGAGGCGCTCGCGGATGGGCGGCGCGACGGCCGCGCCCCGCCAGCCCGGCTTGGGCGTCGTGGTGACGTGGCCCCAGGTCGGCGACGCGGGGTCGAGGTCGACGGGGCCGAAGGAGCCGATCCCGATCGCGGAGGGCAGCGGGCCTGCCGCGAAGAACGCGACGATGCGGTCGAGCGTGGCCGTGGGGTCGGTCGTGCGGAACTGCTCGCGCCGCTCGATGTGGTCCGGGCCGGTGCCGACCGCGCAGACGCACCAGGTGCCGCCGGTCTCCACGCCGCCGTAGAGGGCCGTCATGGGTGGGGCATCTTATAGGGGTCGCGTCACGTCGTCAGACGGTGTCCCCGGCGCCGAGGCGGTCGGGCTGGGTCTCGGGCGGCAGCGGGCGCGGGGTGCCGGGCGTGCGCGGCGCCGCGGGGCGGCGGGCGGGGAGGTGAAGGCGGACGTTGCGGTCGGCGTGCGTGCCGGCCGCGTGCGCGGGGCGGCCGCCCTGCGGGTCGAGGAACGCGAGGTCGCGCGCGATGCCGGCGAGCGAGTCATCGTCATTGGGTCGCCCGGTGTGGTCGACCATCCAGGTCTCGAGCGCGGCGCCGCCGCCGGCGGTCTGGACGAGGCGCAGCGCGCGCCACTGCTGCGGCCAGTCGATGATCGAGGCGGTGGTGATGAGCCAGTAGCCGCCGGCGCGGGAGCGGCGTGGGGTGATCGCGTTGCGGTGCGTGTGGCCGGCGAGGACGGCGACGACGCGCGGGTCGGCGTCCAGGACGTCGAGGAGCGACGCGGCGCCGGTGGTGTCGGAGTCCAGCGGCTGGTGGACGGCGACCAGGATGTAGCGGTCGCCCGCCGCGGCCAGCTCGCGCTGGAGCGCGGCGAGCGTCGCGGGGGTGACGACGCCGCCGGCGCCGGCGTCGCGGCGGACGAGGTCGAGGACGATGACGTGCAGTCCGTCGCCGATCGGCACGGCGTAGTCGAGGCGCTCGCCGGCGTGTCCAGGACGCAGCCCGGCGAGGACCGCGCGCGCGTCGAGCTGCGTGCGGTTGAGGTCGGGCGCGACGCGAATCGCGTCGCCCTCCAGGCCCGCGGTGAGCAGGCGGTCGACCTGCGCGCGCGTGGGCTGGAGGCCGTTGAGCTCGTCCAGCAGCGCCGGGGCCGGCGTGACGAGCAGCCGGTCGCCGGTGGCCGCTGCGCGGGTGGCGGCGCTCGGCGCGATCTCGCCCGCGACCAGGATGTCGTGGTTGCCCAGGACCGGATGCCATGGTGCGCGGAGGCCGGCGGCGTGGATCGGCTCGGTGGCGCGTTGGAGCAGGCCGGGGTGCCGCGGGGCGTCGACGTCCGGCCGGTAGTACAACGGGTCGGGGATCGTGGCGGCCTGGACCCCCTGGTAGCCGGGCGCGCCCGAATCCGTCCGCACGGTCCCACCCCGCAGGAGCGTCAGCGCCCACGCGAGCTCGTTGCGCTGCGCCGAGTCGACGAGATCGCCCGTGACGAGCACGGCGCCGGGCCGCGAGTGGTTGATGGCCTCGACCGTCGCGGCCACCGTCTGCGCGGTGAGCACCTCGTGCCATCGAAACGCCGAACCCAACCGCGGCCCCAGCCGATCCAAGAACGCGACCCGCCCCGGCGACTGCGCATCGCGGACATGCAGGTCGGACAGCTGAGCCACCGTCGCCAGCACGCGGCCAGGCCGCGCACGGGCCGCCAACTCCGTCCGATCCACCAACGGCACACCGGGCCCGGCAGCCAGCAGCCCATCGCCGTCAGGATCGACCAACGTCCGCACCAGCGTCGAGCCGGGCGCGATGATGCCCGCGCCGCCGCCGCAGCCGGCGAGCACCGCGGCGAGCGTCGCACCGCCCGCGGCGCCGAGGAGCTCCCGCCGCGTGGTCCGCCGCCGCATCACAGCCCCCTCCGCGGCCGGCAGCGCCGCATCACGCGTCCTCTCGCAGTCCGGCGACCACGGGCTCGCGGGCGAGGCGGCGGCCGGTGAGCGCGGCGGCCAGCCAGGCGAGGGCGAGCAGGCCGGCGGCGACCACCCCAACCTGCTCCGCGGTCGCGCCGAGGGGCAGGTCGGCGTAGCCGGCGGCCAGCCTGGCGACGAGCGGTGCGAGGACCAAGGCCTCCAACATCACCGCGACCGCCAGCGACGGCACCGCGACCGCGGCGGCCGCGCCGGTGAGTAGGCGGCGCAGCGCACGGTCGTCGGCGCCCGCCGCGCGGAGGGTCGCGACGGCTCCGCGGCGCTCCCGGGCCGTCAGCGCCAGCGCGCTTACCAAGGCGTGCAGGCAGACCAGCGCCACGCTCGCCGCCACGACGCGCAGCAGCGAGGCGAGCACGTCGAGCAGCGCGCCGCTGTCGCCGGTCGCGCCGCGGACCGGGTCGGCGGTCGCGCCGAGCGTTCGCAGCCCCGCCGCGATCCGCGCGCGGTCGGCGCCGCGGCGCAGTCGCAGCACGAGCGGGCCGTCGAGCGTCGCCCCGGCGGCGCGCAGCCGGTCCGGCTGGACGTAGGCGACGCGGCCCTCGTCCTGCAGCGCGCGGACGATCCCGACGACGCGGAAGCGCGCCTCGCGGGGCGACTGCGGCTGGACGACGAGCGTCGAGCCCGGCCGCAGCCCGAGCGCGTCGGCCAGCCCGACGCCGACCTCCGCCTCGCCCGGCCCGTGGACGCGGCGGCCCGCGGCGAGCGGCGGCGCCTCGAAGCGCGTGTGGTCGCCCGGGAACGCGACGAGCGTCAGCGGCGAGCCCAGCAGCGACGCGCTCACCGCGTTGAGCGAGTAGCGCGGCGCGGCGGCCTCGACGCCCGGCAGCGCCGCGACGGCGTCGCTCGCGGTCTCCGGCAGGCGCGCGGTCAACTGGTACTTCTTGCCCAGCGTCGCGGGGTCGTCGCGCAGCGCCTGCAGGGTCGAGGCCAAGGCCAACAACAACAGGATCACGCCCGTCGCCGCGCCCAGGACCGCGACGATCGACGCCAGCCGGACGCGGCGCGCCGCCACCAGCCGCGCGCCCAGCGTCGCCAGCCCACCGCGCCGGCCGCCGCCCGACCGGCCCGGCGGGTCCGCGACGTCGCCGCCCCGCAGCAGCGCCGCCGGCGCGCGCCGCGCCGCCCGCCACGCCGGGAGCGCCGAGCACGCGGCGACCAGGACGACCGCGGCCAGCCACACGCCGGCGAGCAGCAGCGCGATCGTCCCCCACGACGGCGCCAGCTCGTTCAAGGACGACAACACGCCGTCGGCCGGTCCGCGCGCGAGCGCCGCGCCGGCCACCAGCCCGACCGCCGCCGCGGGCGCCGTGACCAGCGCGCCCCGCGCCGCGTGGACGCCGACGACCGCCCGCGGCGTCGCGCCCAGCGCGCGCTGCAGCCCGATCCGGTCCAGCGACCGCTGCACCTCGGACTGCGCGCCCGCCGCCAGCAGCACGCCGGCCAGCCCCGCCACGACGACACCGAAGGCCACCAACAACGCGACGACGATCCCGGCGGCCTGGCCGATCAGCGCCTGGACGCCGGTGCGTGTGAGGAAGCGCAGGTCCTGCAGGCCGAACGACGACTGGCGCGCGGCGCTCACCAGGACGTCAGCCCGCGCTGGATCCTGCGCCCACAGGGCCACCTGGTCGACCGGGAACGTCTCGCCCGGCCGCGCGCCGAAGCGCCGCAGCAGCGCCTCGGAGCTGACCGTCACCCGCGCGGTCTTGGCCACCGGGAACGCCACGTTGTCGGGCTGGACCGCGAGCCCGACGACGCGCATCGGTCCCAGCCGGCCGACGCGCAGCGTGGCGCCGACGCCCACGTCCCACGCCCGCGCGAGCCCGCGCTCGATCACGACCTCGCGCCCGTCGCCGCCGGCGCGCACGTCCCGGCCGGCGACGATCGCGTAGCCGCGCCGCCCGCGCGGCACGACCTGCAGGACGCCCTGGCCGGTCGTGTGCCCGCCGGCCGCCAGCCGCACGCCGGTCTGCTCGTAGCGGTACGACGCGTCCGCGAGGTTGGGGAGCGACCCGACCGCGCGCCGCACCGCGGCCGGGTCCTGCGGGTCGAAGCGCGCGACGATCGTCGGCAGGTCGGCGCGGTCGGCGGCGCGGTCGAAGCCGGTCGACAGCGCGTAGGCGACCGTCAGCGCGACGCCGAGCACGAGGCCGGCGGCGGCGATCCCCAGCGCGGTCAGCAGCGTCCGGCCGGGCCGCGCGCGCAGCGAGGTGGAGGCCGCCCGGACCGCGAACGCCGCGCCGCCGCTCATCCGGTCGCGTGCACCTGCGCGTCGCCGCCGCGCTCGCCGACCAGGACGCCGCCGTCGAGCCGCAGGACGCGGTCGGCGCGCGCGGTCGCCTCGGCCTGGTGGGTGACCATCACGACCGCGCGCCCCTCGTCGGCCGCCGCGCGCAGGAGGTCGAGGACGAGCGCGCCGGCGACCGCGTCGAGGTTGCCGATCGGCTCGTCGGCGAGGATCAGCGGCGGATCGCCGACCAGCGCGCGGGCCAGCGCGAACCGCTGCTGCTCGCCGCCGGAGAGCTGGTGGGGGCGCAGCCCGGCGACGTCATCGAGGCCCAGCCGCGCGATCAGCGCACGACCCCGGACCGCGAGCGCGCGGCCGTCCGCGCCGGGCAGCGTCGCGGGGAGCAGGACGTTGGCCTCGCCGTCGAGCTCGGGCAGGAGGTGGAAGAACTGGAAGACGAAGCCGATCGCGTCGCGCCGGATGGCGCTGAGCTCGCGCTCGGACGGGCGGCGGCCGCCGCTGGGCGCCGCGACGCAGCGGCCGGCGACCTCGATGGTCCCGGCGTCGGCGCGGTCGAGCCCGCCGAGCAGCTGGAGCAGCGTGGACTTGCCGCTGCCCGACCGGCCGACGATCGCCACCAGCTCGCCGGGCAGGACGTCGAGGTCGACGCCGTCGAGGATCCGGCGCTGCGCACGTCCCGACCCGTGGACCTTCACGAGTCCGCGCGCGCGGAGGACGGCGTCCGGCGGGGTGGGGCGGAGCGTGGGCGTCATGCCGCTGGGGTCAGTGTGACCGGGTGGGGGACCGGTGTGTCGGGGTCGGCGTCTACCCCGACCCCGGATCCGTCAACAGCAGCACCCGATCGCCCGCCCGCAACGCCAGGTCGGCCGCCGGCCGCAGCGCCGTCCCGTCCCGCACCACCAGCGTCACCCAGGCGTCGTCCTCCAGCCTCAGCTCCCCGACCGCCCGCCCGTCCCACGCCGACCCGACAGCGACCAGATGCTCGCTCATCCCCACCGGCTCCTCGCCGACACGCACGCTCAGCTCCCACGGCAGCCGCTCCCGCTCGCGCATCGGGATCCGCAGCCGCCGCGCCACCTCCGGGACCAGCGTCCCCTGCCCGACGACCGACGCCAGCACCACCACGAACACCAACCCGTACAGCCGCTGCCCCTCCTCGACGTGCCCCAGCAGCCCGAACGCCGCCAGCAGGACCGGCACCGCGCCCTTCAGCCCGCTCCACGCGATGAACGCCTTCTCGTTCCCCCGCAGGTCCGCCCGCCACAGCGTCGCCACCACGACCAGCGGCCGGATCACCAGCGCGATCACCACCGCGATGGCGAGGCCCTCCAACCAGTCGCGGACGCTGAGCGCGTTCAGGTGGATCGTCAACCCGAGCCCCACGAACACCACCAACTCGGCCAGCGACGCCAGCGACGTCTGGAACCGCTCGATCTCCCCCTTGAACGGTACCCGCGCGTCGCCGAGCGCCAGCCCCAGCAGGAACACCGCCAGGAACCCGGACCCGTGCGCCAGCGTCGTGACGCCGTACAGCGCGCCCGCGGCCACCAGCGCCAGCACCGGATAGAGGCTCTCCGTCGGCAGGTGCATCCGGCGGATCCCCGGGATCAGCAGCCGCGCGCCCGCGAAGCCGAACGCCGCGCCCACGACCATCTCCTCCACGAACTCGCGCCCGATGACCCACACGGGCGCGCCACCGTGCGTCGCCAGCTCGATCATCCCGAGCATCAGCGCGATCCCCGCCGGGTCGTTGATGCCGGCCTCGCCCTCCAGGATCGTCCCCGAGCGCCCCGCGATCTCGCGCCGGCCCAGGACCGAGAACATCACCGCCGGGTCCGTCGGCGCGACCGCCGCGCCCACCAGCCCGGACGCCGTCCAGCTCAGCCCCAGCGCCGCGTGGGCGAACAACGCGGTCAGCCCGGCCGTCGCGAACGTCCCGAGCAGCCCGACCGACAGCACCGGCTTCGCCGACGCGCGCAGCCGCCGCCACCCGATCTCCATCCCGCCGTTGAACAGGATCACGATCAGCGCCACGACCGCCACGCGCTCCACGGTCTGCACATCCACGCGGTCGTAGATGCTCGGCCAGATGTCGGAGACCGCCGCCGCCGCGACCAGGAAGATCGCCGGCGCCGGGATCGGCACGTGCTCGGTCAGCCGCGTCGACAGCGCCGCGAGCGTGAAGCCGCCGGCGACGATGAGGACGATGGTGGCGTAGTCGGTGATCTCGGGCATGGGTCGGCGACTGCCGACCAGGCTTCCCGGCTCACCCCGCGCGACGCTAACACGGACGGTCACCGCGGCGGCGTGACGAACCGCCTCTCCGGGAAGGCCTCCTGCGTGGCCACCGCCGCGAACACCTCCAGCGCCGACGCCCTCCGCGCCGCCTTCGCACGACACCGCGCCCTCACCGTGGGCCTGGAGGAGGAGGTGATGCTCCTCGATCCGGACACGCTGGACCTCGCGCCGGTCGCGGCCGACGTCCTGCGCACCCTGGACGGCGACGCGCGCTTCAAGCCCGAGCTGCCCGCCGCCCAGCTGGAGATCGCCGGCGCGCCCGCGATCACGGTCACCGACGCCGCGCGCGAGCTCGCCCGCGCGCGCGCCGACCTCGTCGCCGCGACCACCGACCGCGCCCGCCCCGCCGCCGCCGGCGTCCACCCGTTTACGCACGGCGTCGGCGCGCTCGCCCCCGGCCCGCGCTACCGCGCGTTGTTGGAGGACTACGGCGCCGTCATCCGCCGCCAGCTCGTCTTCGGCCTCCACGTCCACGTCGCCGTCGGCGGCGCCACCCGCGCGTTGTCGGTGTACAACGCCCTGCGCGAGCACCTGCCGGCCCTCGCCGCGCTCGGCGCCGGCTCGCCCTTCTACGAGGGCCGCGACACCGGCCTCGCCTCGGTGCGCCCGGTGCTCTGCGACCTCCTGCCGCGCCAGGGCATCCCGCCGCTGCTGCCCGACTGGGAGACCTACGCGCTCGCGCTGCAGCCCGCGCCCGCGTTCGCCGACGCCCGCTGGTGGTGGGAGGCCCGCCCGCACCCGGTCTACGGCACGCTCGAGGTCCGGGTCGTCGACGCCCAGCCGACCGTCGCGGCCACCGCGGCGCTGGCGGCAGTCGTCCACGCGCTGGTCGCGACGCTCTGCGCGCAGCACGACGACGGCACGCTCCCCGACCCCGCGCCCTCCTGGCGGATCGAGGAGAACCGCTGGTCGGCCTGCCGCCACGGCGTCGCCGGCTCCTGGACCGACGTCCGCACCGGCGCCGTGCGGCGCACGGCCGAGCACGTCGAAGACCTCCTCGCCCTCGTCGCCCCCGCCGCCGACCGCCTCGGCTGCGCCGCCGAGCTGGCCGCCGCCCGCGCGCTGCTCGACGCGCCGCCCGCCGCCACCGCCCGTCGCGCCGGCCCTCACGCGCACGCCGCGAACCTGGCCGAGCGGTTCGCCCAACTCGGTATGACCGGCGCGGCAGCCGGGTAGCGCCAGCGTGATGCCCCAACTCCCCTCGCCGCGAGGCCCCCTCTCCGGCTTCGTCCTCGCCACGCTCCAGGACCACCCCGGCGCACGCGTCCGGATCGACGCCCCAGACCTCGCCGCCACCACCACCGGCGACCCGCTCGCCGACGACGACCTCCACCTCGCCCTCTACTGCCTCTACGAGCTGCAGTACCGCGGATTCGCCGGCGTCGACGAGCGCTGGGAGTGGGACCCGGGCCTCCTGACGCTCCGGGCGACCCTGGAAGCCACGTTCGAGCGCGGCCTGACCGACGCGCTCGCCAACCGCGAGCGCCCGCGCGCGACCGCCGACACCATGGACCTCGCCCTGCGCGCGATCGCCGACGCCAACGAGTCGCCCTCGCTCTCGCGCCACCTCGAGGCCCGCGGCACGCTCGACCAGTTCCGCGAGCTCGCGACCCACCGCTCCGCCTACCAGCTCAAGGAGGCCGACCCGCACTCGTGGGCGATCCCGCGCCTGTCCGGACCGCCGAAGGCGGCGCTGGTCGAGATCCAGGCCGACGAGTACGGCGGCGGCGACCCCGAGCGCGTGCACGCCCACCTCTTCGCGCGCACGCTGCGCGCCCTCGGGCTGGACGACACGTACGGCGCGTACCTCGACGTCCTGCCGGGCGTCACGCTCGCGACCGTCAACCTGATGTCCTACTTCGGGCTGCACCGGCGCTGGCGCGGCCGGATCGTCGGCCACCTCGCGCTGTTCGAGATGACCTCGTCGATCCCCAACCGCCGTTACGCCACCGGCCTGCGGCGCCTCGGCCTCGACGGCGCCGACGCGACCGCGTTCTTCGACGAGCACGTCACGGCCGACGCCGTCCACGAGAACATCGCGGCCGTCGACCTGGCCGGCGGCCTCGTCCGCGCCGAGCCCGACCTCCTCGACGACGTCCTCTTCGGCGCCCAGGCGCTGGTCGAGCTGGACGGCCGCTGGGCGACGGCGCTCCTCGACGCCTGGGCCGCCGGGCGCAGCGCGCTCCTGGCCGACCCGGCCGGCCTGATGGCGGGAGCCGGCCGATGACCACGGCCGGCGGCGGCGCCCGCATCACGCCCTACCGCGACGGGCCGCTGCTCGTCCGCGGCCCGTTCACGCTGACCGATCAGGACGGCAACGCGATCGCGGTCCACCAGGGCACGATCGCGCTCTGCCGCTGCGGGCGCTCGCGGCGCAAGCCGTTCTGCGACGGCATGCACAAGGTCGTCGACTTCCGCGCCGACAGCGGCGCCCAGCAGGCGCCGGTCAGCCCAGCCCGCCCGCCTCGCCCTTGACCGCGCGGTCGTCGCGCAGTGGCGCCTGCAGCCGCCGCTCGGCGGGCAGCCCGGCCTCCAGCTCGCGGCCGCGCTCCAGCTCCGCGTCCAGCTCGGCGCCCAGCAGCACCGCGATGTTGGCCACCCACAGCCACACCAGGAACGCGACGACCCCGCCGAGCGTTCCGTAGGTCTTGTTGTAGGACGAAAAGTTCGCGACGTAGAGCGCGAACAGCGCCGACGCCGCCAGCAGCACCAGCAGCGCGACCACGCCGCCGACCGTGACCCACCGGAAGCCGGGCTGGCGGACGTTCGGCGCCGCGTAGTAGAGGATCGCGAACATCACGGTGACGACGGCCGCGATCACCGGCCACTTGGCGATGTCCCACGCGGTCACCGCGGCACCGCCGACGCCGACGACGTCGCCCACCGAGCGCGCGATCGGACCGGTCACGACGACGGCGATCGCGCACGCCGCCAGCAGCAGGATCATCACGGTGGTGACCACGAGCTGCAGCGGGCGCAGCTTCCAGAACGGCCGCCCCTCGGGCACCTCGTAGATCGCGTTCGACGCCCGCGCGAACGCGCCGACGTACCCCGACGCGCTCCACAGCGCCAGCGCGATGCCCACGACGAACGCCACGCCCGCGCCGCCGCGGCCCGCCGCGACCTGCTTGACCGCGCCCGACAGGATGTCGTTGGCCGGCCCCGGCGTGAGCGTGGCCAGGTTGTCCAACAACGGCTGGGTGGCCGACGGGCCCACCAGCCCGATGATCGAGACCAGCGCGATGATCGCCGGGAAGATCGCCAGCACGCCGTAGTAGGTCAGCGCGGCCGCCCAGTCGGTCAAGTTGTCGCGCTTGAACTCCGCCACGGTCCGCTTCAGGACGCCCAGCCACGAGCGACCGGAGAGGTCGGTGGGGTCGTCGGGCGCGGCGCCATCGCGGAGGACGCGCCGTTCGCCGGTCCCGTTCGGTGTCATGACGCCGACGTTCCCGGGCTCGCCCGAACGCACGCCTGCCCAACTGCGGGCGGCCACAGTTGCAAACCAACCGCCGGTGTCAGGTCACTGACCGCGATCGTCGCATCGCCCCCGCCGCGCCGACGACCCTCGGCCGACACGTGCGGCCGCGGCCCGCGCGCAGGACCGACGAGGAGGCCACCGATGGCAGTGCAGCCGCAGCGGCACGATCCCCCCGAGCGCCGCCGCGACGCGCCGGCCGACCTGCTCCTCCTGCGCCGCTTCGCGCGGACCCGCGACGCCCACGACCGGGAGCGGCTCGTGCACCGCTACATGCCGCTCGTCCGCTACGCCGCCAACCACTACACCCGGCGCAGCGAGACCTACGACGACCTCGTCCAGGTGGCGAGCGTCGGGCTCCTGAAGGCGATCGACCGCTACGACCCGGCCAACGGCGTGGCGTTCGCCAGCTACGCGCTGCCGACCATGCTCGGCGAGCTGCGCCGCCACTTCCGCGACCACGGCTGGTCGGTGCGCCCGCCGCGCGCGCTGCTGGAGCACGCGCTGCTGGTCGAGCGGACCACGGACGAGCTGTCACGCGTCCTCGGCCGCTCGCCCACGGTCGCCGAGCTGTCGGCCGCCACCGGCCTGGACGACGAGGCGGTGCTCGACGCCCGCCAGGCGTCCGGCGCCCACCACGCCTCGTCGCTGGCGACGCCGGTCGGCGGCGACTACGGCGACCAGGACGGCGCGGAGCTCGGCGACCTCATCGGCGCCGAGGACCCCGGCTACGACCGCGTCGACGACCGGGCGACGGTCGACCCGCTGATGCGGACCCTGACCCACCGCGACCGCGAGGTGCTGCGCCTGCGGCTCGAGGAGGACCTGACGCAGAGCGCGATCGGCGAGCGCGTCGGGCTGTCGCAGATGCACGTCTCGCGCATCCTCCGCGACGTGCTCGACCAGCTCAACCGCGCGGCCGCCCAGCGCGCCGCCGCCGTGGGGCAGGTCCACCTCCTGGCGTGACCGCGGCGGCGCTTCGGGCGAGGCGTAGAGTCCGAAGTTCGTGCACGCCACCGAACCTCTCGCGGCGCCAGCGATCGACGTGGTCGCGATCGGCGCGTCGGCGGGCGGGCTGCAGCCCCTGCGCACGATCGTCGCCGCGCTCCCCGACGACCTGCCGGCCACCGTCCTCGTGGTGGTGCACGTCTCCGCGACCGGGACCAGCGTCCTGCCGCAGATCCTCCAGCGCGGGACCGGGATGGACGTCCCGATCGCCGACGACGGCATCCCGCTGCGCGCCGGCCGGATCATCGTCGCGCCGCCCGACCGCCACCTGCTCGTCGAGGACGGCCGGGTCCGGCTGAGCCGCGGGCCGCGCGAGAACGGCCACCGCCCCGCGATCGACCCGCTCCTGCGCTCGCTCGCCGATGCCTACGGCCCGCGCGCGGCCGGCGTCATCCTGTCCGGCACGCGCGACGACGGCGCGCTCGGGCTCGCCGAGCTCAAGCGGGCGGGCGGCATCGCGATCGTGCAGGACCCCGACGAGGCCGAGTACCCCAGCATGCCGTCCAGCGCCATGCAGGCGACGGCCGTCGACGCCGCGCTGACGGCGGCGCGCCTCGCGCCCGCGCTGGTGGCCCTCGCCTGCGGCCGGGAGCTGCCGCTCGCCGCGCCGGACCGCGCGCCCGCGCCGCTCTTCCCCACCGGCGGCACGCCGCTGACGATCACGTGCCCCGACTGTGGAGGGATCCTGACCGAGGAGGACACGCCCGGCGTCATCCACTTCCGCTGCCAGGTCGGCCACGCGTTCTCGGCGCGCAGCCTGCTGGCCCACCACGCCGAGGGCGTCGAGCGGGCGATGTGGACCGCGGCGCGCAGCCTCGACGACCGCGCCACGCTGCTCACCCGTCTCGCCGACCGGGCGCGCGCCGCCGGCAACGCGCGCGGCGCGGAGCGGTTCGACGCCAACGCCCACCGGTCCCACGACGAGTCGCGCGTGATCCGCGGCGCGATCAGCGCGCTCGACGACGGCCTCGCCGCCGACGCCTCCCACGGACTGGAGGCCTTGCAATGACGGCGACCGCCGACGTCACCCTCGACACCCTGCTGACCTTCGTCAAGCGCAACCGCGGCTTCGACTTCACGGGCTACAAGCGCTCCAGCGTGGAGCGCCGCATCCGCAAGCGGATGGACGAGATCGGGTGCGACACCTACGCCTCCTACCTCGACCGCCTGGAGGTCGACCAGGACGAGTTCGCGCTCCTGTTCAACACCATCCTGATCAACGTCACCGCGTTCTTCCGCGACGCGGCCACGTGGGACCACCTGCGCGCCGAGGTGGTCCCGGACCTCGTCGCCGCGCGGCCCGCCGACGCCCCGATCCGCGTGTGGTGCGCGGGCTGCGCGTCGGGCGAGGAGGCCTACACCATCGCCATGGTGCTCGCCGACGTGCTCGGCGAGACCTCCTACCGGGAGCGCGTGAAGATCTACGCGACCGACGTCGACGAGGAGGCGCTGCAGACCGCGCGCCAGGCGTCGTACCCGGTCAAGGCGGTCGAAGGGGTCCCGAGTGCCACGCTCGAGCGCTACTTCGAGCGCTTCGACAGCCGCTACGTCTTCCGCCAGGACCTGCGGCGGACCGTCATCTTCGGCCGCAACGACCTGGTCCAGGACGCGCCGATCTCGCGCATCGACCTGCTCGTCTGCCGCAACACGTTGATGTACTTCAACGCCGAGACCCAGGCCCAGATCCTGCGGCGGTTCCACTTCGGCCTCGACGACGACGGCGTCCTGGTCCTCGGCAAGTCCGAGATGCTGATCACCCACGGCGACCTCTTCCAGCCGGTCGACCTCAAGCGGCGCGTGTTCAGCAAGGTGATGAGCGGCGCGATGCGCGACCGCCTGCACTTCGTCACGCAGGCGGGCGGCGCCGCCGAGCCGGTGCCCGCGCACGGCTCCGTGCGCGACAGCGCGCTGGACGCCGGCCCGGTGCCGCAGGTCGTGCTCGACGGCGCGAGCCACGTGCTCGCGCTCAACCACGCGGCGCGCGACCTGTTCGCGCTGTCGGCGAACGACGTCGGACGGCCGCTGCAGGACCTCGAGCTGTCCTACCGCCCGCTGGAGCTGCGCAGCCATCTCGACCGGCTGCGCACCGACCGCCGCGCGATCGCGCTGGAGGCGGTGCGGTGGACGTCCAAGGGCGCCGACGAGCCGCGCGTCTTCGACGTCCGGATCGCGCCGCTGCTGGTCGACGGCGAGCTGGAGGGCGCGAGCGTGACGTACACGGACGTCACGAGCGACGAGCGGCTGAAGGGCGAGCTGGAGACCGCCAAGCGCGAGCTCGGTCAGGCCTACGAGGAGCTGCAGTCGACGGTCGAGGAGCTGGAGACGACCAACGAGGAGCTCCAGTCGACCAACGAGGAGCTGGAGACGACGAACGAGGAGCTCCAGTCGACCAATGAGGAACTGGAGACGATGAACGAGGAACTCCAGTCGACCAACGAGGAGCTCGAGACGATCAACGACGAGCTGCGGACGCGCACGTTCGAGCTCAACGAGGTCAACGCGTTCCTGGAGACGATCCTCGCGTCGATGGGCCTCGCGGTCGCCGTCCTCGACGGCCGCCAGACCGTCCAGATCTGGAACCGCCAGGCCGAGAACCTGTGGGGCGTGCGCGCCGACGAGGCCATCGGCCAGCACTTCCTCGGCCTGGACATCGGGCTGCCGGTCGACGCGCTGCGCGCCGCCGTCCGCGACGCGCTGCGCGGTGTCGACGGGCACGCGCCGATGACGCTGGAGGCCACCAACCGGCGCGGGCGGCCGATCGCGTGCACGGTGCGGACGCTGCCGCTGATCGTCGGCGTCGACGAGGTGACCGGCGTCATCCTGCTGATGGAGCAGCGGGACCGCGACGGCTCAGGGTCCTGAGCGGTCGCTGGCGCTCCCGCGCCTCGCGCTCGCGCGCCGTGGCCTCGCGCAGCGCCCTGGTGCGGCGCCGGGTCTCCTCGTAGCGGGCGCGGTTCACCGCGAGACGCTCGCGCAGCCGCGCGTGCTCGGCGCCGGCGCGCTGCGCGGTCGCGATCAGCTCGGCGCGCACCGCCGGCGGCCACGCGTCGCGGCGGGGCGCGCTCGCGTCCGGTCCGCGGTCCCCGCCCGACCCCGGGGCGCCCGCCGGGGCGAGCGACGGGTCGCCGGGCATCAGCACGCCGAGCGGCGCGGCGTCGGCGTCGTCGTCGTCCGCGTCAGGCGCCGACAGGCTCGGCGCGGACGCCACGACCACCCACGTGCCGTCGGCCGCGCGCCGCAGGATCCCGCGATCGCCCAGCGACGCGAGCGCGAGCGAGATCGTCGGCCGCCGCCCGCCGACCATGCGCGCCAGCGCCTCGTGCGTGAGGCGCAGCGGGACGAGGACGCCGGACGGCGTGACGCGGCCCCAGCGCTCGGCCAGGTCCCAGAAGGTCGCCTCCAGGCGGTCCTCGACGCGCGGGAGCTGCTGGATCGCCGCGTGTGCGGCCGCGCGCGTGAGCTGCCGGCCCACGCGCTCCAGCAGGCCCACGGCCAGCCCGGGCCAGAGCGCGAACGGCGCCTGGAGCCGGTCGTCGAGGAGCGCCACGCGCGACGGCGCGGCCGCCACCAGTCCCACGGCGAGCCCGAGCACGGTGTCGCTCGGCGCGCGCGGCAGGACGACATCGCCGCGCCCGAGCAGCTGCTGGCTGCGCCGGCCCCCGATCCGGACCTCCTGGATCAGCAGCCCGTCGAGCACGATGAGCCCGAACGGGTGCGTGCGGCGGTCGGCGGCGGTCAGCGACCAGCCGCCGGCCGGCAGGTCGACGGTCGCCAACTTCAGCCGCTCGCGCGCCTCGGCCCGGTCGTCGTCGCGCAGGTGCGCGGCGAGCTCCGGCTCGACGTCGAGCAGGCGTACGAGCGCTGGCTGCGCGGTCGACGTGCTGGGCATGGCCACCGACTACCTACCCGGTCACGGCACCGCGCGCAACCCCTACTCGATCGGCGGCGTGCCGTAGGTGTGGAACGACTCCACGGTCCTGACGCCCCACGCCTGGCCCTTGGCGCGGTCGGCCTCGGTCCAGACGACGGTCGGCTCGTCGGGCGCGTAGACGAGGCGGCCGCCGGTCGTGACCTCGACGCGGTTGCCGCCCGGCTCGATCCCGTAGAGGAAGAAGCCCTGCGCGATCGCGTGCTTGGACGGCGCGGCCTCGATCCGGATGCCGGCGTCGAGCCAGAGGTCGGCGGCGCGCAGGCACTCCTCGCGCGTGTCGACCCAGAAGGCGACGTGGTGGAGCCGGCCGTGGGCGTCGCGGGCGTCGTGCGTGTAGATCAGCTCGTGGGCGGCGATCGACGCGCTCATCCACGCGCCCGTCTCGGTCCCGTCGTCGAGCTCGATCCGCTCGTACAGCCGGTAGCCGAGCGTGTCCACGCAGAACGCGCGGTTGGCGCGCACGTCGGCGGCCAGGACGTTGACGTGGTCGAGGCGCTTGACGGCGACGCCGCGCCCCGTGTTCTTGGCCGGGACGTTCTTCAGCGCGGGGACGAGGTGCGCGGGCGGGTCGTAGCGCTCGCACTCGTAGTACAGCTCGAAGACGTGGCCGTCGGGGTCGCGGAAGCGGTAGGACGGGCCGCGGCCGCGGTCGCCGTCGGTCCAGCCCTCGCCCAGGCCCGTGGCCTCGATCAGGGCCACCCGCCGCTCCAGCGCCTCCGGGCTCCACGCGCGCAGGCCCAGGACGCCCATGCCGCTGGTGTCCGACTCGGTGAGCTTGAACGACCAGCGCTGGTAGTCGCCCCAGCCGCGCAGGTAGGTCGACGCGCCCTCCTGGCCCTCGACCTCCAGCCCCATCACGTCCACGAAGAACGCCAGGCTCTCGGCGCCGCGCGGGGTGAGCATCTCCACCGGGCCGAGGTGCGCGAGGTCGCTCACGCGCCCTCCACGCGCTCGCGCAGGCCGTCCAAGTCATAGGACAACGCGCCGGCCTTCAACCTGTCGCGCTTGACCCGCTCCCGCTCCTCCCGCGCGTAGGACGCCGCGAGCACCGCGTCGATCCGGTCGGCGGCGACGATCGCGATCCCGTCGGCGTCCAGGACGACGGCGTCGCCGGCGGCGATCCGCGCGCCGCCGACCGTGACCGGCGCGTCGATCGTCCCGGGCACGTCCTTGCCCGCGCCGCGGATGCGGATCCAGCGCGTCCAGATCGGCAGGCCGAGGACCTCCAGGTCCTCGACGTCGCGCACGGACGCGTCGACGACGAGCGCCGCGACGCCCTGCGTCTTGGCCTGGGTGGCGAGCAGGTCGCCGATCAGCGCGACCGGCCGCGGCTCGGGCATGGTGAGGACCAGCACGTCGCCCGGCCGTGCGGCGGCCATCGCCGCGTGGACCATCAGGTTGTCGTCCTGCCCGCAGAGCACTGGCCGCGCGGGGCCGCAGGCGCGGGCGCCGGGGATGACCGGCGTGAAGTCGGCGTCGACCAGGCCCGCGCGGCCTGCGGCCTCGTAGACGGTCGCGCTGCCCAGGCGCGCCAGCTGCGCGAACGCGTTGCCGGCGCTCACAGCTCGTCCACCACCTGCGGGAGGACGCGCATGAACGACTCGCCGTAGCGCACGTCCTGGTCGCCCGACGCTCGCCGCGCGTGGTTGCCGCGCTGCTCGCCGCGCTGGACGTAGTAGGTCTGGAGGTACTGCTGGGCCTTCATCTCGCCCATCGCGGCCACCTTGTTGTCCCACACCGGCGTGATGTCCACGTGGACGGTCGGCGTGAAGTGGCACAGCTCCGGCTGGTGGGGCTCGAACAGGAACAGCTGCGGCGGCCGGACCGTGGCGAACGCGCTCGCCACGCCCGCGCCCGCGGCCAGCGACCGCGCCCGGTCGACCGCCGCATGGGCGACCGGGTGGTCCGGGTTGAACGGGTCGGTGTCGGTGTGCGTGATCAGCACGTCGGGGGCGAACGCGCGGATCGCGTCGGCGATCAGCAGCAGCGCGTCGCCGTCGATCTGCAGCGGGTAGTCGCCGAGGTCCAGGCAGCGGAACGACGCGCCGAGGTGCGCGGCGGCGGCCTCGGCCTCGGCGTGGCGGATCGCCTTGACGTTCTCGACGGTCTGGCCCTCCTGCTTCCACAGCTCGCCGGACTCGCCGCGCTCGCCGTAGCTGAGGGCGATGACCTCGGCCTCGCCGCCCAAGGACACCGCCTTGGCCACCGCGCCGCCGGCGCGCCAGACGAAGTCGGCCGAGTGCGCGCCGACGACCTGGACGCGCCTAGGCATGGACGTCGGCCCCCGCGATCCGCCGGGTGTTGTCCACCGCCATGGTCCGGACCTCCTCCTCGCTGAAGCCGGCCGCCAGGAACCGGTCGGCCATGAGGGCCAGCCCGTCCTCGACCGGCGGGTTGAAGACCTGCCCGAGGTCGGTGCCCCAGACGGTGCTGGCCGCCCCGACGGCGCGGGTCGCGGCGAAGACGTCGTCCCAGCTGCACTTGCCCGTGTAGGGCGTGGTGAACGCGCGCTCCATCAGCGCGCCGCGCGCGGCGAGGACCTCCTGGTCGGCCGGGGAGATCCGCTGCGACGGGAACTCGGGATGGGTGACGACGATCGTCCAGACGCCGGCGGCGACCGCGGCGTCCACGACGGTGAAGATCTCGTCGCGCGAGAGGTGGCCGGTGGCGAGGACGAGGTCGTGTCGGGCGACGACCGCCAAGACCTCCAACAACTCCGGCAGCGGGTCGCCGTGGGCGTCGACCACCGGCACCGCGCGGGGCCGGACGCCGTCGGCGCGCAGGTCGAGCTCGAAGCGCACCCAGACCGGGACCCTGCCATCCGGGTCGGCGTGCTCGACCTCGCCGAACTCGTTGACGCTGCTGACCGTCGGCAGCCACACGATCCGCGCGCCCTGGCGGGCGGCGACGTCGACCGCGGTCGCGTTCAGGCCGCCGACCGCGTGGTTGAGCGTGATCGTCCCGAGCGCGCGGACGCCGTCCGGCGCCGCGGCCGTCACCACCGCCGCGCGCTCGTGGGTCGCGGTGTAGTGGGACTTCAGGCCGAAGCCGGCGAGCCCGAGCTCCGCGTGGCGCGCGGCCAGCTCCAGGTCGGTGATGCGCCGCGGCGCGAAGTCCGGCGCGACGTGCACGTGCGGGTCGAACGCGCCGCGGATCAGCTCGCGCGCACGGGCCGACGGGATCGGGTGGTCGGGCGCCACGGGCGGAACCGTAACAGGATTGTCGACAATCGTGTCATCAAGTTCGTCGGCCGTCTAAGCTGCCGGGCGTGAGCGAGCACGACGCCTACGCGGCCCTGCACGGGGAGATCGTCGCCGGCGAGCTGTCGCCGGGCGAGCGGCTGGTCGAGGAGGAGCTCGCCGAGCGGCTGGGGGAGAGCCGCGGCGCCGTGCGGGCCGCGCTGCTGCGCCTGGACCACGACGGGCTGGTCGTGCGCGAGCGCAACCGCGGCGCGCGGGTCCGGCGCGTCACGCTCGACGAGGCCGTCGAGGTCCTGGAGGCGCGCGCGGCGCTGGAGTCGCTGGCCGCCGGCTACGCGGCGCTGCGCCGCACCGACGCCGAGGCGAAGGAGCTGCGCGCGCTCGTCGCGGGCATGGCGAAGCTCCAGGCGGCCGGCGAGCTGCTCGCGATGTCCGAACGCAACGCGGCGCTGCACCGGCGGATCCTGGAGATCTCGGCCCACGGCGTCGCCCGCGACGTGTGCTCGCGGCTGCACTCGCAGATCGTGCGCTTCCAGTTCCGGACCGTCCTCGCGCCGGGCCGATCGACCAAGTCGCTGGCCGAGCACCAGGCGATCGTGGACGCGATCGCGGCCGGCGACCGCCGCGCCGCGGAGGCCGCGATGCGCCGCCACCTGTCGAACGTGGCCGGAACGCTGGCACGCGCCCAGCGCGAAGGGATATCCTCAAATCCCGACCGGATTTCCCTCACGGAGGCTTGAACCATGTCTTTGACCATCGGCGACACCGCGCCCGACTTCGAGGCCGACACGACCGAGGGCCCCATCAGGTTCCACGACTGGATCGGCGACGGCTGGGCCGTGCTGTTCTCGCACCCGCGCGACTTCACGCCGGTCTGCTCGACCGAGCTCGGCTACATGGCGTCGATCAAGCCGGACTTCGACAGCCGCGACACCAAGATCATCGGCCTCTCGACCGACCCCGTGGGCAACCACGAGCAGTGGGCGGCCGACATCGAGGCGATCGGGGGCACCGCGCCCAACTACCCGATCATCTCCGACACCGACCACGCGGTCGCCAAGGCCTACGGGATGCTCCCGGCCGACGTCGAGGGCGACCCGACCAGCCGCACGCCCGCCCAGAACGCGACGCTGCGCAACGTCTTCGTCATCGGGCCGGACAAGAAGATCAAGTTGGTGTTGATCTACCCGATGACGACCGGCCGCAACTTCGACGAGGTCCTGCGCGTGATCGACTCGCTCCAGCGCACCTCGCAGCACGCGGTCGCGACGCCGGCGCAGTGGCAGCCGGGCGACGACGTGATCATCGCCGGCTCGGTCTCCGACGAGCAGGCGCGCGAGAAGTACCCGGACGGCTGGGGCGGCGCCCGCCCGTACATCCGGACCGTTCCGGACCCGGTCGGCAAGTAGGTCGTACGCGCCGGGAGGAGCCCCTGCGCCGCCGGCCGGCAGCGTAGGCTCCTCCCACCATGGAGCACTGGGACCTGCGCACGGCGGCCGTCGAGCCGCGAAATCCGGTCGTCCTGCACTCCGCGCGGGGCGAGGCGCGGTCGATCCTGATCGCCCTGCCCGCCGGCGAGGAGCTCCAGGACCACCAGGTCCACGAGCGCGCGGACGTGGTCGTGGGGGAGGGCGAGGTCGACCTCGCCGGCACCACCGGCGGCCCCGGCCTGGCGGCCGTCTTCGACCCCGGCGAGCGCCACGCCGTCCGCGCTGTCACCGCCGCCCGGCTGTTCATCGTGCTGGCGCCGTGGCCCGGCGACGGCCACCCCGGCGCACGCGACGAGTAACCCATTTGGGGGGTGGGGGCGCTTAAGGGCCTCCACCTGCGCCACCATCTCGCCGTGGACCCCGGCACGAATCGGTCAGAGGCGCGTGGGGCGATCCCGGCGCTCGAGCTGCTCGTCGACGTCCTGTCGGGCCCGGCCGAGGCCGATCCCGAGGAGCATTTCTACTCGCACCTCGCCGAGGCCGTCTGCCGCATGGCCGACATGCGCCGCGCGATCATCTTCCGCTACGACGACGCCTCCCGGCGCGTGCGCGTGGCCGGCGCCCACGGCATCGACCCGGCCGCGTTCTCCGCCGCCCACATCAGCGTCGAGCTCGCGCCGCTGGCCGCGACCGCGCTGGCCGAGGACCGCGTCATCGAGGTCCTCCCGGGCGAGGAGCACTTCATCTCGCCCGAGTTCCTCGACCTCGTCGGCGGCGGCGCGCTGATCTACGTCCCGATCGCCGCCGCGGGCCGGTGGCCGGGCGTCATGCTGCTCGAGCCCGCGCCGGAGATCACGCCGCTGGACGACGCGCGTCGCGACTTCCTGTGGACGCTCGGCAAGACGCTGGCGCTGGCGGCGATGGCCCGGATCGCGACGTTCCACGGCGAGCGCGCGCGCCAGCTGGAGGACCGCATCGACCTCGCGCGCGACATCCACGACCGCGTGATCCAGCGGCTCTTCGGCGTCTCCCTCGTGCTCACCCGGCCGCTGGACGACGAGGCCCGCGTGCGCGCCGCCGACGAGGTCCAGACGGCGCTGTCGGAGCTGCGCACCGCGCTCCAGCGGCCGCTCGGGCGCCGCGCGCGCGAGACCGGGACGACGCTCGCCGCCGAGCTGCAGCGCCTCATGGTCGAGCACGCCGACCTCGGCCTGCACGTCGAGGGCGAGATCCCCGAGGTCCCGGCCGCGCTGGAGCCGCTGGCGCAGTCGGTGCTGACCGAGGCGGTCCGCAACGTCCGCAAGCACGCGGTCGCCTCGGAGATCTCGGTGCGCGTCCGCCGCAAGGACGACATCCTCGTCCTGGAGGTCTTCAACGACGGCGTCACCGGCCAGCGCGCGCCCGGCCCGGCCGGGATGGGGCTGCGCCTCGCGGCGCTGGAGGCGATCCACGTCGGCGGCGTCGTCGAGTTCGGCCCGCGGCCCAACGGCCGCTGGCAGGTCCGGATGGCCGTCCCGATCCCCGCGACCTCTGAGGCCGACGCCGAGGTCCCCGCGTGAACAGCGCCGGGACGGCGCCCGACCGCCGCCTGCGCGTCCTCGTCGTCGACGACCACGACGTCGTCCACTGGGGCTTCCGCGTCATGTTGTCCGAGTTGCCGTGGGTCGAGCGCTGCCTGTCGGCGCGCACCGGCGACGAGGCCATCGCGCTCGCCCGCCGCCACGAGCCGGACGTCGCGCTGGTCGACCTCTTCGTCGGCGAGGAGTCCGGCCCCGAGATCTGCGAGCAGCTGCACCTCGCGCGCCGCGGCGTCAAGGTCCTGCTGATCTCCGGCGCCGGCCGGATCTCGGCCGAGGCGGCGCGCGCGTGCGGCGCGACCGGCTTCGTCCCCAAGGACTGGCCCGCGGCCGACATCGCGCGCGCCGTCCGGATGGTCGGGCTGGGCATGTCGATGTTCGAGCCCGAGGAGGACATCGCCGCCGCGCCCGGCCCGAACCTCACGACGCGCGAGCAGGAGGTGCTCGAGCTCGTGGCGACCGGCGCGACCAACCGCGAGATCGCGGCGCAGCTCCACCTGTCGCCGCACACCGTCAAGGAGCACGCCAGCTCGTTGTACCGGAAGCTGGAGGCCCGCAACCGGGCCGACGCCGTCCTGCGCGCCCAGCGTCTCGGCATCCTGAGCTGACGGCCGAGCCTGGGGGTGGGGGGGTCCCCCGGGTGGGGGGTTAACCTGCGGGCGCCGCCCTGAGCCGTCAGCCTCGGAGACGTGCTTTCCGCCTCCCGCACCGCAGTGCTCTTCCCCGGCCAGGGCAGCCAGACGCCCGGCATGCGCGACGAGGTCCGGCCCGATCTGCTCGACGCCGTGTGCGAGCTCGTCGGCGACGACCCGTTCGCCCGTGTCGACGAGTCGACCGCCTTCGCCCAACCCGCGATCTTCTGCGCCTCGATCTCCTCCTGGGGCCGCATCGCCGACCGCGTCGATCCCGTCGCGCTCGCCGGCCACTCGCTCGGCGAGATGACCGCGCTGAGCGCCGCCGGCGCGCTCGACGAGCGCGACGCGCTCGAGTTGGTGGTCTTGCGCGGCAAGTTGATGGCCTCGGCCGGCGAGGCCAGCGGCGGCGGGACGATGCTCGCCGTGCTGCGCGGGACGCCCGCGCGCGCCGCCGCGCTGGCCGCCCGCCACGGCGTCACCGTCGCCAACGACAACGCGCCCGACCAGGTCGTCCTCAGCGGCGCCCGCGGCGCGCTCGAGGGCGCCGGCAACGACGCCCGCGCCCAGGGCCTGCGGGCCATGATGCTCGACGTCGCCGGCGCGTTCCACTCGCCGCAGATGGAGGCCGCCGTCGCGCCGTTCGCCGCCGCGCTGGCCAAGGTCGAGTTCCGGACGCCGAGGATCAAGGTGGTGTCCTGCGCGACCGTCACCGAGCTGACCGACCCGCGCACCCAGTTGGCCTATGCCTTGACCAGCCCCGTCCGCTGGCGCGAGACCATGACCGCGCTCGCCGACGACGGCGTGAAGACGTTCGTCGACGCCGGCCCCGGCCGCGTCCTCGCCAAGCTCGCGCCGCGCAACGTCGCGGACGCGTCCGCCGCCCCCGCCGCCTCGCTCCTGGAGCCCGCCCGTGCCGCCTGAGACCCTCCGCCTCCCCGCCTCGCGCCGCGAGAGCGCCGCCGACCTGGCCCGCCGGGTGGCCGCCGCGCGCCTCGCCGCGGCCCGCCTGAGCGCCATGCGGACCGCCGCCGCGACCGCCGGGAGCCGCGCCTGATGGCGGCCCTCGACCTCGTCGACTTCGACCTCCCCGTCGCCTCCGCCGCCCGCGCGCTGAGGCGCGCCGGGATCGCCGGCCTCGGCGTCGCGCTGCCGCCCGACGCCGTGTCCACGGAGGACGTCGCGCTGCGCGTCGGCGTCGAGCCGACGTGGATCACGCGCCGGACCGGCATCCACTCGCGCCGGCGCCTCGCGCCCGACGCGACGATCGCCGACCTCGGCGAGCGCGCCGGCCGCGCCGCGCTGGCGGACGCCGACGTCGACGCCTCCGAGCTCGACGCCGTCCTCGTCGCGACCGCCTCGGCCGACGAGGTCATGCCCGCCGCCGCGCCGCTGATCGCCGGCCGCATCGGCGCGCACGGCGCGATGGCGTGGGACGTCAACCTCGCCTGCACCGGCTTCCTGGCCGCCCTGGAGCAGGGCGCCGCGCTGATCGAGTCCGGCCGCGCCGCGACCGTCCTGATCATCGCCGCCGACGCGCTCGCGCGCGTCACCGACCACGACGACCGCAAGACCGCCGCGCTGTTCGGCGACGGCGCGGGCGCCGCGGTGCTGACCGCCGGCGGCCGCCACCTGCTCGGGGCCTCGACGCTGATCGCCGAGCCCGACGAGGACTTCGCCTTGGTCGTCCGTCACGACGACCGCCTCGTGCGCATGGACGGCCAGGCCGTCTTCGCACGCGCCGTCGCCGGGATGGAGCGCTGCTGCCGCACGGTCCTGACCGACGCCGGCGTCCAACCCAATGACATCGACCTGGTCGTCCCGCACCAGGCCAACCAGCGGATCACCGCCGCACTCGCCGAGCGTCTCGGCCTCGCGCCCGAGCGCGTCGTCGACGAGATCGCGAACGTCGGGAACACCGGCGCCGCGTCGATCCCGCTGGCGCTGCACGCCGCGCGCGAGCAGGGCCGCGTGCCCGAGACCGGGCTGCTGCTGCTGACCGCGTTCGGCGCCGGCTTCGCCGCGGGCGCCCTGCTGGTCGAACTTCGCCCCACCGACGAAGGAGCATCATCATGAACAAGAACTTCCCGGATGTCGTCATCACCGGCGTCGGCGCCGTCACGCCCCTGGGCGTCGGCGCGCGCACGCTGCACATGCGCTGGCTCGCCGGCGCCTCCGGCCTGGAGACCGGTGAGGGAGTCTGCGCAGACTTCGACCCCACCGACTACCTGTCGCGCAAGGAGGCTCGCCGCGCGGATCGCTTCACGCAGCTGGCGGTCGCCGCCTGCGACGAGGCGCTGACCGAGGCCGGCTGGAAGGACGGGCTGCCCTACGACTCCGAGCGCATCGGCGCGGTGATCGGCACCGGCATCGGCGGCATCGGGACGATCGAGGACAACCACGACGCCCTGCGCGACGGCGGCGCCCGCGACGTCTCGCCGCTCGCCGTCCCGTTGATGATGGGGAACGCCGGCGCGGCCGCGCTGTCGCTGCGCCACGGCCTGCGCGGCCCGGTCTTCGGCGTCATGTCGGCCTGCGCGGCCGGCTCGCACGCGATCGGCACGGCGCTGCGGATGATCCAGCACGGCGAGGCCGACGCGGTTGTCACCGGCGGCAGCGAGGCCGCGCTGACGCCGCTCACGCGCGCCGCGTTCTCGTCGATGAGCGCGCTGTCGCCGACCGGCGTCTCGCGCCCGTTCGACGCCCGCCGCGACGGCTTCGTCCTGGCCGAGGGCGCCGGCGTCCTGGTCCTGGAGGACGGCGACAAGGCCCGCGCCCGCGGCGCCCGCATCCTCGGCACGGTGCTCGGCTACGGCGCGACCGCCGACGCCCACCACCTGACGGCGCCCGACGCCGCGGGCGACGGCGGCGCGCGGGCGATCACCAACGCGCTGCGGGACGCCGAGCTGGAGCCCGGCGACCTGGCCTACATCAACGCCCACGGCACCTCGACGCCGCTCAACGACCGGGCCGAGACCGCCGCGATCAAGCAGGCGCTCGGCGCCGCGGCGGCGACCACGCCGGTGTCGTCGACGAAGTCCGCCACCGGCCACTCGCTCGGCGCCGCCGGCGCGGTCGAGGCGGTGGCCACGCTCCTGGCGCTGCGCGACCGCGTCGCCCCGCCGACGCTCGGCTGGGAGGAGCCCGAGGAGGGCCTGGACCTCGACTACGTCCCGGTCGCCCGCGCGCTGCCGACCGACGTCCGCGCGATCGGCCTCTCGAACTCGTTCGGGTTCGGCGGGCACAACGCGACGCTCATCGTGGAGGCCTCGGCCGCATGACCCCGACCGCCGCCCCGAACCTCCAGCTCGTCGAGCGCGAGCCCATAGACAAGCTCGACCCGCTCGCGCGGTTGGAGACGCTCACCGATCCGGGCTCGCTGCAGCTGATCCGCGGCGAGGCGACCTCGCGCCGGATGGGCGACCGCGCCGTCGCCGGCGACGGCGTCCTGGCCGCGACCGGCCGCGTCGACGGCCGGCCGATCGCCTGCTTCGCGCAGGACCCGTCGTTCCTCGGCGGGTCGCTGGGCGAGACGCAGGCCGACTCGATCGTCCGCGTCCTCGGCGTCGCCGAGCGCGCGCGCATCCCCGTCGTCGGCTTCATCGAGTCGGCCGGCGCGCGCCTGCAGGAGGGCGTCGCCGCGCTCAGCGGCTACGGCCGGATCTTCCGCGCGCACACGCTGCTGAGCGGCGTGGTGCCGCAGATCAGCGTCATCTGCGGCGCGTCCGCGGGCGGCGGCTCGTACGCGCCGGCGCTCACCGACTTCGTGGTGATGACGCAGAAGGCCTCCATGTTCCTCACCGGCCCGGGCGTCGTGCGCGAGGTCACCGGCGAGGACGTCGACGCCGCGACGCTCGGCGGGCCGAAGGTCCACGACCGCAACGGCGTCTGCCAGATCGTCGCCCAAGATGACGTGGATGCCGCGTGGACGGTGCGCGACCTGCTCGACCACCTGCCGCAGCACTCCGGCGTCGCGCCGACGCGCTGGCCGACGCTGGAGCCGGGCGGCGAGCGTCCGGACGCGCCGGTCCCGTCCGAGGGGCGCGCGGTCTACGACGTGCGCGACGTCACGCGGCTGCTCGTCGACGGCGGGCGGGTCCTGGAGATCTCGCCGCGCTGGGCGCGCAACATCTTCACCGGCTTCGCCCGGATCGACGGCCGCTCGGTCGGCGTCATCGCCAATAACCCGCGGTACATGGGCGGCGTCCTGGACGCCGAGGCGGCGACCAAGGGCGCGCGGTTCGTGCAGACGTGCGACCTGTTCGGGATCCCGCTGCTCGTCCTGGTCGACACGCCCGGGTTCCTGCCCGGCACGCGCCAGGAGGCCGGCGGCGTGATCCGCCACGGCGCCAAGTTGGTGCACGCGTTCTCCGCCGCGCGGGTACCCCGGATGACGGTGGTTCTGCGAAAGGCTTTCGGCGGGGCGTTCATCGCGATGAACTCGCGGGATCTCGGCGCGGACCTCGTGCTCGCGTGGCCGAGCGCGCAGATCGGCGTGATGGGACCCAAGCAGGCCGTCGACCTCGTCCACCGGCGCGAGCTGGCGGCCGCCGACGACCGCGCCGCCACGCGCGAGGCGCTGGCCACGGCCTACGCCGAGCAACACCTCACCGCCGCGAGCGCGGCGGCCGACGGCGTGGTCGACGAGCTCGTCGCGCCATCAGCGACACGGGAGAGATTGATGAGCGCCCTACAGACGTTCAGTGCCTCAGAGCGGCCCGTCCGGCCGGCCAGGAACATGCCGCTATGAGTGCCCTTCTGCTCACCGGAGCGACCGGCTTCCTCGGCGGCGAGCTCCTCGTGCGGCTCGTCGAGCGGACCGACCGCGACATCATCACCTTGGTCCGCGCCGACGACGAGGCCGCCGCGCAGGCGCGCCTGGACGAGACGCTGGCGACGCTGCTGCCGCCCGAGGCGCTCGCGCCCGGCCGCGTCCGCGCGGTCGTCGCGCATCTGGACCAGCCGGGGCTGGGGTTGAGCGAGGCCGAGCGCGATGCGCTGGCCGCGCAGATCGACACGGTCGTCCACTGCGCCGCGTCGGTGCAGTTCACGTTGCCCTACGACGAGGCGTACGCCATCAACGTCGAAGGCACCCGCGGGATCATCGACCTCGCGACGCGCGCGCCGGAGCTGGAGCGCTTCGTCCACGTCTCGACCGCGTACGTCGCCGGCGACCGGCCCGGCCCGTACTGCGAGACCGAGGGCGACGTCGGCCAGCGACCCCGCAACACGTACGAGCAGACCAAGCTGATCGCCGAGCGTCACGTGCTGGAGGCCGGACTTCCCGCGACGTCGATCCTGCGTCCGAGCATCGTGGTCGGCGACTCCCGCACGGGCTGGACGCCGGCGTTCAACGTCATCTACTGGCCGCTCCGCGCGTTCGCCCGCGGGCTGTTCCCGGTGGTGCCGGGCGCGCCCGAGGCGCGGGTGGACATCGTGCCCGTGGACACGGTCGCCGACGCGTTGTTGACGTTGGCCCACGCGGAGCCGGCGCAGTCCGGGACGTTCCACGTCGTCGCCGGCGACGACGCGCCGACGGCGCGTCGCCTGACCGAGCTGGCCGCGAACGCGTTCGACGCGCCGCTGCCGGACTTCGTGCCGCCGGGCTCGGCGCCCGACATCGAGCAGCGAGCGGGCGCGTTCCTGCCGTACTTCCGGGTGCCGGGGGTGTTCCGGACGGACGCGGCGCGGAAGTTGGGGTTCGTGGCGCCGCCGTTGGAGAGCTACTTCTCGACGCTGCTGCGGTATGCGGACGAGGCGCGCTGGGGCAAGGCGTGCCGGCCGCGGTGGAGGTCGGAGACGCTGGCGGTGCAGCCGACGTGAGTCGGGGCTTGTAGCGTCGCGTGGCTTCAGCGCGGGCGACGCGGGCGTTGGTGGCGAGCAGCGCGGGCGTTGGTCGTGCTGCGGGGCGGGGTCTGCTCCGCATCTAGGGCGAGGCAGTTTGCGTGGTGCTCCGCGCTGTCGGTGTGGCTCGTCCTCGTGGTGCTTCCGGGGCGAGTTCGGGGCCGAATCGCCGGGACCGCGAGGGTCGACGGTGTTTTTGGGTTCGCATAGGACCCAAATCCACCGTTGACCTCCTCCGGGCCTCCGCACGGGCGGGTCATTCGTACGCAGTGGCCCATATAGGGCTACGCGTTACGAACGACCTCGCGCCGTGCCGCGATGCGCTCGCAAAACCCCTGCCGCAAGGCCGAGGCACGCCGACAGCGCGGAGCGCCACCGCTAACTGCCTCGCCCTAGATGCGAAGCAGACCACGCGCCGCGCCACGGCCGACGCCTGAGCTGCTCGCCAACGACGCCAGCGCCTACTTCTTCTTCGGCGCGCACAGGTTGTACGTCCGCGCCGACTTCACCTTCCCACCCCGCGTCGTCGTCCCAGTGATCGACACCTTCAACGCCCCCTTCGGCAGCCCCTGGAACACCAGCCGCGCGCGGAAGTACCCCTTCTTGCCCAACGTCCCCGTCGCCTTCTTGCCCTTCACCGTCGTCTTCGCGAACGCGAACGACACCGTCTTCCAGTGACGCTTCTTCGGCGGCCGGACGTTGACCGTCACCACGCGCTTCGACGCGCAGATGACGGGCCCCCGGACCGTCGTCGCGGCCGCGGCGACCGACCCAGAAGCACCCGCGCTCGGCACCGCTCCGCCGCCGGCGGCCGGCGGCGCCGCGCGCACGCCCACCACCAGCGGGCTCGCCTGCAGCGCCTGCGTCACGTCACCCCCGCTCGGCACGCTCCGCCCCGAGACCACCGCCGTTGGCACGATCACGTTCCCCTGCACCGCGTTCGGCGCCACGCGCATCCGGTAGTGCGCCGCGCGCTCCGTGCCGGCCGCGACCGCGCCCGTCATCTCGACGAACGGGATCCGGCCCGTCGCGTCCACGCCGGTCACCGGCACCGTCAGCGCCGGCTGCGCCCCGCTGCCGCTCACGCCCTCGACGCCCTCGTGGCCCGCCGCCGCGCGCAGCGTCGCGGTGCAGTTCACGAGGTCGCCGGCGAGCAGCGGCGGGCCGTTGTCGTCGGCGCAGGTCAACCCGCTCGAGCTCAGCACAGCCGGTCCCGGCGTCAGGACGATCGCGCCGGACCCCAACCCGAGCTGGTCCGCCACGCCGCTCGACGCGTTCGTCCAGTTGACGATCCCGTTGACGTACAACGTGCTCCCGCCCAGCGCGGCCGGGTCGATCTTCAGGTAGGTCACCAGCGCCGGATCCGACGCGCCGCCGGACGGCACGCCGCCGGGCAGGACGGCCGGCAGCCAGTTCAGGTTCTGGCCGAAGTGGAAGCTCTCGTTGCCGCCGGCGGTCCACGCGGTCGCGGTCGGGACGCCGACGGTGAGCGACACGTCGCCGGCGTCCTCGCGCCCGGCCTTGTTGCGCAGCACGAACGCGCAGCGCAGGACGTCGCCGGGTCGCACATCGGCGAGCGCCGGATCGGCGTTGGCGCACATCGCGGTCGACGGCGTCAGGTCCGCCGGCTGCGGCATCACGCTCAGCGCGTTCGCCGGGACGTCGACCGTCGCAGCCAGCGGGTCCATCACGGTGGCGACCGGGTCGATCGGCGCGCCCGGGAGCGCGTCGTCGTCGATCCGCAGCCGGACCGACGCCGGCTTCGGGATGCCCGGGTTCAGCAGCCCCAGCTTGGTCTCGTCGAAGTGGACGTGCGTCGGCGCGTCGGCCGGCACGGCGATCCCCTGGGCGTTGGGCAGCGGCGCCCACGTCGTCCCCGCGGGGATCGAGATGTCGGCGGTCACGTGATACGCGTTGCTCGACCCGGCCAGCGCGACGATCAGCTGGCAGACGACGACGTCGCCGGGGCGCGTCGAGCCCAGCCGCGGCGGCGCCGCGTTCTCGGGCTGGCAGTGGAACCGCGACGCCGACAGGTCCGGCGCGTCGTCGGCCAGTGCGGCCGGCGCGCTCACCACAGGTCCCGCGAGCGCGCACGCCGCGACGGAACCCACCAAGGCACAACGAACTCGGGACATTGCTCGCCTTCTCCTCGCGAGGCGCCTCCCGGCTCGCGTCCGCGATCCTACCGGTCAGTAGGGCATCGGCGCCAGTCCGGGGTGGCCGGAAACTCCCATCGCGACGGGACGGAGCGCTCGTCTGGCGTATCGTCGCTGAGGTGATCGAGATCAGCGCCGAAGGCAGCGGCCGGCCGGTCGAGGTGGGCGCGCGCAACAACGTGCCCGCCGTCCTGCCCGTCCTGCCCCTGCGCGAGACCGTCCCGCTGCCCGACACGCTGACGCCGCTGGCCATCGGCCAGGAGCGCTCGATCCAGCTCGTCAACGACGTCCTGGCCGGCGACCGCCTGCTCGTCATGGTCGCCTCCAAGCACCCGGACCTCGAGGCGCCGGGCTCCGACGACCTCTACCGCGTCGGCGTCGTCGGCGCCGTAGCGCGGATGCTCAAGATCCCCGACGGGTCGCTGCGCATCCTCGTCCAGGGCACGCAGCGCGTCCGGCTGGCCGACTGGGTCGCGGACGAGCCGTACCTGAAGGCGCGCGTCGAGGAGCTGCCCGACGTCGTCCACGAGTCCGCCGAGCTGACCGCGCTGACGCGCAACGTGCAGGAGACGTTCAGCCAGATCGTCGAGAACGTCCCGTACCTGCCCGAGGAGCTCCAGCTCGCGGTCGCCAACGTCGACGACCCGAGCACGCTCAGCCACCTCATCGCCGGCTCGCTGCGCCTGCCGCTCGAGGAGAAGCAGGCGCTGCTGGAGGAGGTCGACGTCGGCCGCCGGCTGCGGCGCCTCGCCGAGGCCCTCGCGCGCGAGCTGCAGGTGATCTCGATCGGGTCCGAGATCCAGTCGCAGGTCCAGTCCGAGATCGACAAGGGCCAGCGCGAGTACGTCCTGCGCCAGCAGCTCAGGGCCATCCAGGAGGAGCTCGGCGAGGTCGACGAGAGCGTCGTCGAGGCCCAGGAGCTGCGCGAGCAGCTCGACGCGATGGACCTGCCCGAGGACGTCCGCAAGCAGGTCGACCGCGAGCTGCGCCGCCTGGAGCAGCTGCCGCCGCAGGCCGCCGAGCACGGCGTCATCCGCAGCTACCTGGAGTGGATGGCGGCGCTTCCGTGGGGCAAGTCCACCGAGGACAACCTCGATCTCGCGCACGCGCGCGAGGTGCTCGACGCCGACCACTACGACATCGAGCAGGTCAAGGACCGCATCCTGGAGTTCCTGGCCGTGCGCAAGCTCAAGCCGGACGCGCGCGGCTCGATCCTGTGCTTCTCCGGCCCGCCCGGCGTGGGCAAGACGTCGCTGGGCCGCTCCGTCGCCCGCGCGCTGGGCCGGACGTTCGAGCGCATCTCGGTCGGCGGCGTGCGCGACGAGGCCGAGATCCGCGGCCACCGCCGGACCTACATCGGCGCGCTGCCCGGCACGATCATCCGCGCGCTGCGCGACGCCGGCTCCGACAACCCGCTGTTCATGATCGACGAGATCGACAAGATGGGCACGGACTTCCGCGGCGACCCGTCGTCGGCCATGTTGGAGGTGTTGGACCCGGAGCAGAACGCGAACTTCCGCGACCATTACCTCGACGTCCCGTTCGACCTGAGCAAGGTGATGTTCATCTGCACGGCGAACGACCTGGACCGGATCCCGGGTCCGCTGCTGGACCGCATGGAGGTCATCCAGCTCGCCGGCTACACCGAGGACGAGAAGCTCCAGATCGCCAAGCGCTACCTCGTGCCGCGCCAGATCGAGCGCAACGGGCTGCGCAAGTCCTGGCTGTCGATCGGCGACCGGGCGCTGCGGCGCGTGATCGCCGACTACACGCGCGAGGCCGGCGTGCGCCAGCTGGAGCGCGAGATCGGGGCGATCTGCCGCAAGGTCGCGCGGCAGGTGGCGGAGTCGCCCAACGGCCCGAAGCCCAAGCGGACGACCGTGACGCCGGAGGTCGTGCGCGAGCTGCTCGGCCGCGCCAAGGTGCACACCGAGACGCGCCGGCGCACCGCCGCGCCGGGCGTCGCGACCGGGCTGGCGTGGACGCCGGTCGGCGGCGACGTGCTGTTCATCGAGGCGTCGGCGACGCCGGGCGGCGGGAAGCTCCTGCTCACCGGCCAGCTCGGCGACGTCATGAAGGAGTCGGCGCAGGCGGCGCTGACGTGGGTCAAGGCCAACGCGCACGCGCTGGCGCCCGAGCTGGAGGATGCGTGGTTCGCCGACCACGACGTGCACGTCCACGTCCCGGCCGGCGCGACGCCGAAGGACGGCCCGAGCGCGGGCATCACGATGGCGACCGCGCTCGCGTCGCTGATCTCCGGCCGCTGCGTGCGCGCCGACGTGGCGATGACCGGCGAGATCACGCTGACGGGCCAGGTCCTGCCGATCGGCGGTCTGAAGGAGAAGGCCCTGGCCGCCCAGCGCAACGAGGTCACGACCGTGATCGCGCCCGCGCTGAACGAGGCCGACGCCGAGGACATCCCCGAGCACCTGCGCAAGCGGCTGCGTTTCGTGTGGGTCAACGAGATCGGCCAGGTGCTGGACGTGGCCCTGGAACACGCTGACTGATTTCCCACTGCGGGCGGGTATGCTCGGCCAAGGAGCCACCGACCCCGACCCCAAGAGGGAGCCCGCATGGCCAAGAAGAAGAAGGCGGCCGCGGCCGCCGGCGCCGTCACGGCGGCCCGCGCCAACCCGTACGTCCAGCGCGTCATCGAGGACGACGAGATCCGCGACAACGTCCGCGTCGCCTTCGAGGCCGCGCGCGACGCCTACGACCGTCTGTCGTCCGGCAAGCACACCGGCAAGACGCTGACCGACGACAAGAAGTTCCACAAGGACCTCCAGACGGCGGCCGAGGCACTCAAGGACGCCGGCGCGTCGCTGCGCGAGGGCCCGAAGAAGAAGCGCCGCGGCGGCTTCCTGCGCAAGCTCGTGCTGCTCGGCCTGGCCGGCGGCCTGGCGATCGCGCTCAGCTCGGACCTGCGCTCCAAGGTGCTCGACATGCTGTTCGGCGCCGAGGAGGAGTTCGACTACACCTCGACGACCGCCCCGTCGTCGGCGCCGACCGCCGGGACGACGGCGTAGCGCGCCCGAGTCGCCCGCGGCGACGGCAGGATCAAGGTGGTGTGGAGGGCGTCCCGGATGGGGCGCCCTCTCGTGTTTGGCCGGCCAGCCAGTCGCGGGGTGGCTCCTTTAGCATGGGCGTCACATGGAGGCGTCGACCCAGCGCACGCTCAGCGGCGAGAAGGCCCAGCGGATCGTCGACGCGATGCGCTCCTCGGTCGCGCTGCGCGGTGTCGCCGGCTCGACGTTCGACCACGTCGCGCGCGACGCCGGGGTCTCCCGCGGGTTGTTGCACTACTACTTCGGCTCGAAGGAGAAGCTGCTGGTCGAGGTCGTCCGGCGCGACACCGAGCTGCGGATGGCGCGGCTCGACGAGCAGCTGGCGCGCGCCTCGTCGGCCGCGGACTTCATCGCGATGCTGCGCTCGACGCTCGAGGCGATGCTCCGCGAGGACACCGAGTTCCTCACGCTGTCGTTCGAGGTCTTCACGCTGTCGCGCCGCAACCCGGAGATCGCGGCCGAGTACCAGCAGCTGGTGCGACGCACGCGCGAGCAGGTCGCCGCGGTGCTCGCGGCCAAGCAGGACGAGGGCGTCCTGACGCTCCACGGCGAGCCGGAGGCGATCGCGGAGATCATCTTCGGCATCGGCGACGGCCTGGCGCTGCGCCTGCTCGGCGAGCCGGACCGCGACCACCGCGCGACGGTGGACGCCGGCACGCGCGCGGTGGCGGCGCTGATCGGCTGAGCGCGGGCGCCGTCCGCCTTCAGGCCGGTGACCGTCGGACCAAGTGATGGTGATGGCGTTGCTCGTGCGCCTGGCCTTCAGGTGCCTGGACGTGGCCGGCTTGGGCGGCGGCGGCGCGACGTAGTGGCCGACGGTCAGCTGCGTGCGCGGCTGGCCGTAGGACGACACCATGGCGATGATCTTGCGCGTGCCGCCCGGGCCGTCGGCGGGGCGTCTACAGGCGGAAGCGCAGCGGCGTGCCGCGCTCGCCGGCGTCGCGGTGCGACCGCGTCGCGCCGGGTAGCGCGCAGCGCGCGATCGGGCCGTCGCGGCGGGCCTTGAGCCAGGCGTCCATCTGCGCGGCCGGCAGCGGGCGGGTCAGGACGAAGCCCTGGATCGCGTCGGCCCCGAGGGCGGCGAGCGCCGTCCAGGTCTCCTCGTCCTGCACGCCTTCGGCGACGACGCGCAGGCGCAGCGAGCGGCCGAGGTCGAGCGTGGTGCGCACGATCGCGGCGTCGTCCTCGTCGCGGACCATGTCGGCGACGAACGACTCGTCGATCTTCAGCTCGGTCACGGGCAGCCGGCGCAGGTGCGCGAGCGACGACCAGCCGGTCCCGAAGTCGTCGAGCGCGATCCGGATCCCGAGGCGCGCGAGCGCCGCGAGCCCGGCGGCGGCCGCCTCCGGGTCGGCGATCACGCCGTCTTCGGTGACTTCGAGCGTCAGGCTCGTGGGCGGGACGCCGTGGCGCGCGAGCGCCTGCGCGATGTCGTCGCCGAGGCCCTCGTCGGCCAGGTCGGCGATCGCGAGGTTGACGGCGACGGTCAGGTCCAGGCCGGTGGCCCGCCAGCGCGCGAGCTGCGCCAGCGCCTGATCGAGCACCGCGCGCGTCACGTGCCCGACGAGCCCGGACTTCTCGGCCAGCGGCAGGAAGTCCGGCGGCATCAGCGTCCCGTGGGCGGGATGCTGCCAGCGGACCAGGGCCTCCAGGCCGACGACGCGCCCGAGCTGCGGGTCGACCTTCGGCTGGTAGTGCACCACCATCTCGTCGCCGCGCTCCAGCCCCGCCCGCAGCTGCTGGCCGAGGACGAGCCGGTCGCGCGTGTGCAGGTCCCTGCGCGGGTCGTACAGCGCGACGCCGCCGCCCGCGCCCTTGGCGAGGTACATCGCGACGTCGGCGCGACGCAGCAGCTCGCTCTCGCCGGTCGCGTGCTCGGGGTAGAGGGCGATGCCGACCGAGACGCCGACGTCGAGCGTCAGCCCGTCGATCGCGAACGGCTGCGCGATCGACTCCACCACCTTGGTCCCGGCGCGCTGCGCGGCGGCGCGGTCGCTGCCGGGCGGGAGCAGGACCGCGAACTCGTCGCCGCCCAGCCGCGCCAGCAGCGCGCCGCGGCCCAGGCTGTCGCGCAGCCGCCGGCCGACGAGCTGCAGGAGCGTGTCGCCGGCGCCGTGGCCGAGCGTGTCGTTGAGCTCCTTGAAGCGATCGAGGTCGAAGATCAGCAGCGCGAACGGCAGGTCCTCGACCTCGGCCTCGCGCAGGACCGTCGCCAGGCGCCGGTGGAAGTGCCGGCGCGACGGCAGCCCCGTGAGCTCGTCGACGAGCGACTCGTGGCGCGCGTCGGCCAGCAGCTGGACCTCGCGCAGCGTCAGCGCGGTCCGGGCCAGCGCGATCGCGACGGCCGCCAGCGCGAGGCCGGCGGTGATGCCGTTCAGCCCCCAGATCCGGTCGGCCGCCAGGAGCCCGAGCGCGACCGCGCTGAACGCCGCCGGCACGAACAGGACGCGCGCGCCCTCGCCGCGCAGGCCCTCCGGCGCGCCGCGCCGCACCCACGGCGCCGCGCCGAGCAGGCCCATGCCCGCGCACCAGAACGCGTCGGCGGCGCCGTGCGAGTACGCGCCGCCGCCGGCGACCGAGTCGAGGTCGGCGGCGTCGGCGACGAACCAGCAGAGCATCGCGGCGCCGATGAGGATCCAGCGCGCGCCCGGCCGCCAGCCGGACATCGCCACGATCGCGGTCACGACGACGACGAGCGCCAGGTCGCAGATCGGGTAGGCGGCCTGGACGCCGAGGTCGGTCCGCGCGGCCTCGTGGAACACCGGGCCGTAGATGAGCGCGACGCCGCCGGCCGCGAAGGTGAGGACGGCGACGAGGCCGTCGAGCCACATGCTCCCGGGCGCGCGCGTGAAGGAGCGCCGGACGACCATGGCGATCGTGGCGTAGGCCGCGGGGTAGAAGGCGAGCCACAGGACGTCGGCGACCGACGGCAGCGGCGGGTTGCCGTCCCCGCTCCAGAACAGGGCCCAGAGCAGCGAGCCGCAGGTGTAGGCGCCGAGCCCGACGGCGAGCGGGATCCAGGCGCGGCGGTCGCGCTCGATCGCGACCGCGCGGACGGCGATCGACGCCGTCGCCAGCGTCCCCGCGACCGTCACGCCCCAGCGGTGCAGCGCGCCGGCGTCGTCGTGGCTGAGCAGCAGCGCGACGACGAGCAGCGCGACGCCGGCGGCCGCCGCGTGGAGGGCCAGCCACAACGGTCGGGGGATCTGAGCGAACGCCGCCATCCCTGAAGGTCATCGGCCCGCCCCCGGGCCCGCTTGATCGCGGGCGGACAGGTGGCTGACCGGGACCGCCTGCGCGCCAAAGCTGCACATCGTGCGCCGGAAGTTGCGTGCGACGTGCGGGAACCCGTGCAGAACCGCGCAGCGAGTGGACACGGGCACCCGCAGCGTGGAGTCTGCGCGTCCCGCATGACCGACCGCCCGGACCCCTACCGCAGCGTCGCCCGCGAGCTCCTGTGCGTGCTCGCCACCGAGGGCCGGCCGATGAGCCTGCGCGAGCTCGAGCAGCCCGGCCGCCTGGTCGCCGACGACGCCGCCTTCCAGCTCTCCGTGGCCCGCGTGGCCGGCTTCGTCCGCGCGGTGCCCGGCGTGACGCCGATCGGCCCGTCCGAACCGCCCCGCGAGCCCCGCTACCAGCCGACGACGCTCGGCTGGATGATCGCGCGCCGCACGTCGCGAGCAGGCGCGCTCGCGACGCAGCTGCGCGCGGCCGACGACGCGCCATGGGCGGACGAGCGGCGCCAGCCGGCCGCCGTACGCCGCCGCGTGGCCTAGCCCGTCGCGCGACGCGGAGCGCCGCGTCAGCGGGGAGGATTTCCCGACAGGAGATAACTACAGCAGAGGTTAGTAACGTCGGCTATGGTTATCTCCCATGAAGCCACTCGTCGGACGTGTCGAGGACACGGCTCACATCGCCGCTCAGCTCGACGAGGTCCGGAGCGACGGCGCCGGCCGGTTCGTGTGGATCCGTGGTCGGCGACGCGTCGGCAAGTCCCGCCTGGTGCAGGAGATCTGCGACTCCAGCGGGCTGCCGTACTGCTTCTACCAGGCGGTGCAGCGGCCGCGCGACGAGGCGTTGGCCGGGTTCGGCGAGGCGGTGGCGCAGTCGACGCTCGCGGCCGCTGAGACGTTCGCCGGCGCGTCGTTCACGGGTTGGCCGGCCGCGCTGAAGGCCGCCTGCGCGGGAGCGACGCCGGATCGTCCGATGATCCTCGTCATCGACGAGCTCCCGTACCTCACCGAGCACGACGACGGCTTCGCCGCGGACCTCCAGAAGGCGTGGGACCGCGGCATCGAGCGGATGCCGGTGCTGCTGGTGTGCGTCGGCAGCGACGTGCGGATGATGGAGGAGCTCGTCAAGGAGCGCTCGCCGTTGCACGGGCGCCCGACGCTCGAGTTGCCGCTGCAGCCGCTGTCGGTGCCGGCGGTCGGCAGGATCACCGGGGCCCGCGACGGCGCCGAGGCGATCGACCGCTACCTCGTTGTCGGCGGGTTCCCGTTGCTGGCCGCGCGCTGGCGGCCGGGCGCGTCGATGAAGGAGTTCCTCCGGGACGCGCTCACCGACGACCACGCCTTCGTCACGACGGCGCTGCGCATCATGGCCTCGGAGTTCGAGAGGACGCTGAACGCCCAGCGCGTCATCGAGGCGATCGGCCACGGCGAGACGGCGCGCGGGAAGATCGAGAGCCGGGCGGGCGTGCAGGGCAACACCCTGGATGACGCGCTGAGGACGCTCATCGACGCCAAGCGGATGGTCGAGCGCCGCACCCCGTACGCGCCGGGCGCCGGCACCAAGTTCGCCCGCTACGCGATCCTCGACCCGTACCTGCGCTTCTGGCTGATGTTCGTCGGCCCGCACCTGGCCGAGATCGCCCGCGGCCGGGGCGACCTGACGGGCGCGCGGATCCTCCGGGACTGGCCGGCGTACCGCGGCCGGGCGGTCGAGCCGCTCGTACGCGGCGCGCTCGAGCGGCTGGTCCTCGAACCGGCCGTCGCGGCGGCCGTGGGCGGCGCGGCCTTCGTCGGCTCGTACTGGACGCGCGACAACAAGGTCGAGGTCGACCTCGTCGGCGGCGACGCGCTCCGACCGACAGAGATCGCGTTCGTCGGCTCCGTCAAGTGGCACGAGCGCGAGCGCTTCACCGCGCGCGAGCGACGGGCGCTCGCCGAGCATCGCGCCGCGGTGCCGGGAGCGGCGGACGCGCGGCTGGTCGTCGTCAGCCGCACCGGCGTCGAGGACGGCGTCGACGCCGACCTGGTGCTCGGCCCCGACGAGCTCGTCGCCGCCTGGGACTAGTGTCCTGATTCAGGAAATTCGCGGGCAGCTTCCGCGCGCTAGCCGGGGCCGAGCATCACGGCTGCTGCGCCCGAATCTCCGAATCAGGCCACTAGCTCAGCGACCCCGGCAGCCCGCGTGGGCCGCTGCGGGAGCGCCAGTGCTCGGGCAGGTCCGGGTGCTCCAGGAACAGCAGGTGGTCGTCGGTGCCCGATGCGGCCACGGCGTCCCACGCGATCGTCAGCGCCGCGTCGAGGTCGTCGGCCTCGACGGTGACGGTGAACACGCCGTCCGCGTCGGCCGCGCCGACCTTCGCTCCGGGCGGCAGCACGGCGGCGAGTTGGCCGCGGGCCTCCTCGTCGCGTGGCGTGGTGCCGTGCTGCTCGATCATGCCGATCTCGAACTGAGCCATGTCGAGCGTCCTACCCGTTCAGCTTCGGGCTGGTCCACGGGCGTGCGAGGCGGAGCGAGAGCTCCTCGCCGAGCTGGTCGATCGGGATCCGCTCCTGCGCCAGCGAATCGCGGTCGCGTACGGTGACCGTGCGGTTCTCGAGCGACTCGTGGTCGATCGTGATGCACCACGGCGTGCCGATCTCGTCCTGGCGGCGGTAGCGCTTGCCGATCGAGCCGCCCTCGTCGTACTCGGTCTGCATCCGCGACTTCAGCAGCGACTGGACCTCGGCGGCGAGCTCCGGCTGGCCGTCCTTGCGGACGAGCGGCAGGATCGCGGCCTTGACCGGCGCCAGGCGCGGGTGGAGGCGCAGCACGGTCCGGACGTCCTGCTTGCCGCCCTCGCCGAGGTCCTCCTCGTCGTAGGCGTCGGCCAGGAACGCGAGGACCGAGCGGCCGACGCCGGCGGCCGGCTCGATGACGTGCGGGACGTAGCGGCGGCCGTCGGGCTCGACGACCTCGATGTCCTTGCCCGAGCCCTTGGCGTGGGCGGTCAGGTCGAAGTCACCGCGGTTGGCGACGCCCTCCAGCTCGGACCAGCCGATCGGGAACAGGTACTCGACGTCGGCGGTGCCCGAGGAGTAGTGGCTCAGCTCGTCCGGGTCGTGGTCGCGCAGGCGCAGGTGGTCCGGCCGCAGGCCGAGGTTCACGTACCAGTCGAAGCGCGCCTGCTTCCAGTGCTCGTACCACTGAGCGGCCTGCTCCGGTGGGACGAAGAACTCCATCTCCATCTGCTCGAACTCGAGCGTGCGGAAGATGAAGTTGCCGGGCGTGATCTCGTTGCGGAACGACTTGCCGACCTGCGCGATGCCGAACGGCGGGCGGCGGCGAGCGAAGCTCAGCACGGTCTTGAAGTCCAGGAAGATGCCCTGCGCGGTCTCGGGGCGCAGGAAGACGCGCTGGCCGCCGCCCTGGACCGGCCCGATCGCGGTCTCGAACATGAGGTTGAACTCGCGCGGCTCGGTGAGGTCGCAGTCCGGGGTGTCGCCCGGCAGCTGGGAGGGCTTGCGGCCGCAGCGGATCTCCGGCTGCGAGGCGGGATCCTCCCGCGCCTCGGCGAGGTGGTCGGCCCGGAAGCGCTTCTTGCACGTGCGGCAGTCGACCAGCGGGTCGGTGAAGCCCGCGAGGTGGCCCGACGACTCCCACGTCTTGGGGTGCTGGATGATCGCGGAGTCCAGGGCGACGACGTCGTCGCGCTCCTGGAGCATCGCGTCCCACCACGCGTCGACCACGTTGCGCTTGAGCAGGACGCCGTAATGCCCGTAGTCGTAGGTGTTGGCGATCCCGCCGTAGATCTCGGAGGCGGGGAAGATCAGGCCGCGGCGCTTGCACAGCGCCACGATCTTGTCCATCGTCACAACGTCCTGGGTGGGCACGCGGGCCACTTTACCCGCGCCGTGTCAGCGACCCGTTGCCGCTGCGGCAAGCGGTCGGATGGCACTCGTATACTGGGAGTGCCAATGCCCATCTACGAATATCGCCGCCCCAACGGAACCACGTTCGAGGTCATGCAGAAGATGACCGACGACCCCTTGACCCACGACCCGGACACGGGCGTGCCGGTCGAGCGCGTGTTCCACCCGGTCGCGGTGCACTTCAAGGGCAAGGGCTTCTACAACACCGACTACGGGACCAAGCGCCGCAACCGCGAGCTGCGCGAGTCCGCCGAGTCGGGCGCCGACAAGCACGAGGCGCAGCAGAAGGAGAAGAAGGACGCCAAGGCCAAGGAGGCCTCGTCGTCGTCCTCTGACTCCTCCTCCAAGCCCAAGGCCGAGAAGAAGCCGGCCGACAAGAAGCCGGCCAAGAAGTAGCTCAGCCCTTCAGGAAGCGCGCGACGTCGCGCTGCTTCTCGGCGTCGGAGACGTGCAGGCCGGCGCCGCCGTCGGGCGCCGTCTCGGGGCCGTCGGGGGTGAGGATGTGGGTGGGCGGCGAGCCGGACGTCGCCAGCGCGCCGAAGAGGCCGAGCAGCGTCGGGCCCGACATGTCGCTCTTGAGCGCCTTGGGCGCGTTCCAGGCGATGAACGGCAGCCGCGGGAAGGCGAACGGCGAGACGAGCCGGGACTTCATCGCGCTCAGGATCTTCTGCTGGCGGCGCGCGCGCGTGAGGTCCGACTCCTTGGGGTTGCAGAGGTTGTGGCGCGTGCGGGCGAGCGCGAGCGCCTGCTGGCCGTCGATGTGCGTCTTGCCCTTCTTCAGGCGCAGCGTGAAGCCGCCGTTCTTGGAGCCGCCGCTGATGCGCGAGACGACGCAGCCGCCCTCGTAGTTGATCCCGCCCATGGCGTCGATGAGGTCCGGGAAGTTCTGGAAGTTGACCTCGATCAGGTGGTTGACCTTGATGCCGAGGTACTGCTCGATCGTCTGGACGGCGAGCGCGGGGCCGCCGAACGCGTAGGCGGCGTTGATCTTGTTGAGGCCGTGGCCGGGGATGTTCACGATCGTGTCGCGCGGGATCGACAGGCGCGCGTTCTTGCCGCCGCCGACGCGCATCAACATGATGGAGTCGCTGCGCGACGGTCCGGAGGTGCTGGCGCCGGGCTACGTGGAGCCCGCCGGCCGCTGGTCGGAGCCGAGGACGAGGATCGTGTTCGGGCTGGTGAGCGGGTAGCCGGCGCCGCCGAGGTCGACCTTCCCGGAGAGGTCGCCCTGCTGGATCTGGGCGGAGACCAGGAAGAGGACGAGGCTGAGGGCGACCCACGCCAGCGCGGCGAGGACGACCCACTTGACGACGCGGCCGAAGGTGAGGCGGCAGCGGGGGAGCCCGCCCCGGCGGCGGCCCGGCAG
>DATDMD010000016.1:0-71827 GCA_036518975.1 Baekduia sp. | reverse complement strand
GACGAAGAACCAGGACCTCCCAGTGCTCGACTTCCAGATCCCTCGCATCACCAGCGAATCCGTCGAGGAGCATCGCGGCTCGTTCGTGATCGAGCCCCTCGACCGCGGCTTCGGCTACACGTTCGGCAACTCCCTGCGCCGTGTGCTGCTCTCGTCGCTGGCCGGCGCCGCCGTCACCAGCGTCCGGATCGAGGGCGTCGCCCATGAGTTCTCGACCATCAAGGGCGTCACCGAGGACGTCACGGACATCGTCCTGAACCTCAAGGGCATCGTCTGCCGGATGCATTCCGACGCGACCGAGATCGAGGCTCCGCTGGTCGTCACCGGCCCGGGCGAGATCACGGCCAAGGACATCGACCTGCCCGCGGGCGTCGAGATCCTGAACCCCGACGTCCACATCGCGACGCTCGAGAAGAAGACCAAGCTCGAGATGTACATGACGATCGGGCGCGGGCGCGGCTACCGCCCGGCGGAGGAGAACAAGTCCCCCGACCAGCCGATCGGCGTCATCCCGATCGACTCGATCTTCTCGCCGGTCCGCCGCGTCGCCTACGCGGTCGAGCAGGCCCGCGTCGGCCAGCGCACCGACTACGACAAGCTCACGCTCGACATCGAGACCGACGGGTCGATCGACCCGCAGGCCGCGCTGCGCGAGGCCGCCGAGATCCTGATCTCGCAGCTGGCGATCTTCACCGACGCCGACCGCATCGAGGAGCTGCGGGCCGGTCCGGGTGGCGCGCTGGACGCCGGCCAGGTCGCGGGCGTCAACGGCGCGGGCGCCGCGTCGCAGGGCCCGATGCACGACATCCTCATCGAGGAGCTCGAGCTCGGCGTCCGCTCGTACAACTGCCTGAAGCGCGCGGGCATCCAGACGGTCGGCGACCTCATCTCCAAGAGCGAGGGCGAGCTGGCCGCCATCCCGAACTTCGGCAAGAAGTCCATCGACGAGGTCATCGAGACGCTGCACGCGCGCGGGCTGGCGCTGCGCGACGACTGATCGTCAGATCGCCCAGAGACCAAGGAACGACCGACCATGCGCCACCAGAAGACCCGTCACAAGCTCAGCCGCGACTCGGCGCACCGCAAGTCGCTGCTCGCGAACCTCTGCAAGGAGGTCATCGAGCACGAGCGCATCAAGACCTCCGAGGCCAAGGCCAAGGCCGTCAAGCCCGAGGTCGAGCAGCTGATCACGCTCGCCAAGCGCGGCGACCTCCACGCCCGCCGCCAGGCCCTGAGCATCCTCGGCCAGGACAAGTTCGCCGTGCACAAGCTGTTCGAGGAGGTCGCACCCCGCTACGCCGACCGCCCGGGCGGCTACACGCGAATCCTCAAGCTCGGCCCGCGTCGCAGCGACGCGACCGAGATGGTGTTCATCGAGCTCGTCTGAGCTCGACGCGCCACGGCATCGCCGTTTTGACGGGCGCCCTTCGGGGCGCCCGTCGTCGTTTCGGGCCTCGGTACACGCGCTTCCCCACTGGCTGGCGCGCCACCGCTGTGGCCGCGGCCGCCTCGTCGGTGCCCACCAGCGGCGTTTCCGCCGCCGCCGGTCCTCCGCCGCCGCTCGGTACACGCGCCTCGACTCTGGTCGGCGGCGCCGTTGGGGTTGGCCGCGGTCGGCCGCCTCGCCGGCGCCAGCGTCCCCGTGTCGGTCGTGACTGTCGGCGGCGTTGCGGTCGCCGCCGGTCCTCCGCCGCTGCTCGGTACACGCGCCTCGACTCTGGTCGGCGGCGCGCGATTGCGGTCGGCCGCCTCGGCCGCGCCGGCGTCCCCGTGTCGGTCGTGACTGCCGTCGGCGTTGCGGTCGCCGCCGGTCCTCCGCCGAAGTCGAAGGTCCGCCCTGGTCTGTTGTGCATTGAACACGTGTCCTCGATCGTTGATCGGCGCTGCGTGGCGTCGTAGGGTCCCGGCGGTGAGAGTCGCTGGGGTGATCGCCGTCCTCGGAGGAGTCGCTCTCGCGGCCTTCACGTCCCTGTCGGTGGAGCTTGGCCGGCTATGCGACACGTGTGAGGGGCAGAGCCCCTGGACGCACCGCGACGTCGTCACGGGCCTGGTCTCGGTCGCGCTGGTGATCGCAGGCGTCGCCGTCTTCGTCTGCCGAACGAGCCCCCAGCGTTGAAGGCGGTCAAGGGATGAGATACGCCGGCGCCATCGTGATCGGGCTGGCGGGGATCGTCCTCGTCCTCGCTGGCCTGACACGGCTCTTCCCGGAAGACTGCGCCGCGTTGTCGTGCTCCAGCGAACACGCGAAGGGCGTCGCGCTTTGTGTCAGCGGGGGTGTGTGCCTCGTGCTGGCGGTGGGTGCCGCGGCCTTCGTCGAGATGCGGCGGAAGTAGGGCTCGAGCTCCGCGCCAGCCGTAGGTCGCCCTACTCTGCCACCATCCCAACCGTGAGCATCGTCAAGATCAACGCCATCACGGTTCCGCGTGAGCGGTTCGAGGAGTTCGCGGAGCGGTTCGCGTCGCGGGCTGGGAAGGTCGAGAGCGCCGAGGGGTTCGAGGCGTTCCAACTGCTGCGGCCCAACGACGATCGCGACGTCTGCCTCGTCGTCACGCGGTGGCGCTCCGAGGAGGACTTCCGCAACTGGATGACGAGCACGGACTTCTCGGCGGGGCACTCCCAGCATCGCGAGAGCGGGCCAGTCGGGACGGCGTCCGAGGTCTGGTCGTTCGACGTCTTGGAGACGACCGAGGCCGCGTCGGAGTCGTAGCCGCGGACGCTTGCGGCGCGTCAGGCTTCGATGATCATCGTCATCGTGCTGCTTGCGCTGGGAGTCGGCGGCGGTCTCGCCGCATCGTCCGCCGTTCCGCGGTGGGTGCCGTGGCTCGTGCCGCTGGCTGTCGTCCCGTTCGGCGTCCACGACGTCAGGCGCTACGAGGAAGGTCATCTGGTGCTCGGAGTGTTCATCGTCATCGAGATCCTCACCGTGATCGCGATCCTCGCCGGCTACTCCTTCGGCGACCGTGAACGCCTCTACCGAGGCGACTGACTCAGCCTTCGCCGTACGGGTCCTTCGGCGTCCGGTCCTCGCTCAGCGAGTCGCGCGACCGGGTCGTCAGCCGCTCGATCGCGTCGGCCAGGTGGATCGGCGCGATGTTGTAGTCGTCGCGCTCGACCCGGAGCCGGTGGGCCTCCAACAGGACCTCGGCGTGGGTGAAGCCGTGGGGTGGCTTGAAGCGGTAGGACGCGAGCTCGATCAGCAGTCCGAGCGGCTCCTTGAAGTAGATCGAGTCCATGAAGCCCCGGTCCTTCACGCAGCTGTGGTGGATCCCGCGCTCGTCGAGGCGCTCGACGGCCTGGCGGAACGTCGCGTTGGACACCGCGAACGCGAGGTGGTGGACGCAGCCCACGTCCGTCGGCGTGCGGTCGTGGACGCGCGAGCGCTCCTCGTTGGTGAAGATCGTGATCAGGCGGCCGTCGCCCGGGTCGAAGTAGAGGTGGCTCTCCGACGGGTTGTCGAGGTTGGGCTGCTCGAACACGAACGGCATGCCGAGGACGCCCTCCCAGAAGTCGATCGACGTCTGGCGGTCGGCGCCGACGATCGTGATGTGGTGGACGCCCTGGACCTGGAGCTTGCGCACGGGCCCTGTTGTACCTCAGTCCGGTTGCACCTCGCGCGCCAAGAGGTAGCCTGCGCGCCATGAGCGACCTCTACGGCTCCTACGCCGGCACGACACGCGCGCCCGCACGCGTGAGCACCGCCACGCTGTTCGGGCAGGTCATGTTCCTGGTCGGCCTCGCGATCGCGTTCCTCGCGGTCGGCTCGGTCATCGGCAAGGACATGCCGCTCGGCACCGCGCGCCTCCTGAGCTTCGTCGCGCTCGGCATGGTCCTGGCCCAGTCGTTCGTCGCGCCGCTGCGCGTGGGCCCGCTCGGCATCGCGTGGCTGTTCGGCTTCGCCCTGCTCCTCGGTCTGAGCCTCGGCCCGGTGCTCAACTACTACGTCAACGCCGAGCCGGACGCGGTCGCCCAGGCCGCGGGCGGGACGGCGATCATCACGCTCGGCATGGGCGCCTACGGAACGGCGACGTCGAAGGACCTGGCGCGCTGGATCCGGCCGCTGTCGTTCGCGATGCTCGGGCTGCTGGCGATCTCGCTCGTCCTGCTGCTGTTCGGGACCGGCGGCTCACCGCTGCTGTCGCTGGCGATCCTCGCGATCAGCGCCGCGTTCCTGATCGTCGACTTCAACTACCTGCGCCGGCACGCGACCGAGGACGACGTCATCTGGATCGCGACGGGCATCTTCGTCTCGATCGTGAACATCTTCCTGTCGCTGCTGAACATCTTCGGCGGCCGCGGCTAGGCGCGCCGCTGACCGCGCGGCTGACCGTCGAGTACGACGGTTCGGGGTTCGCCGGCTGGGCGCGTCAGCCCGGCCTGCGGACCGTGCAGAGCGAGTTGGAGGAGGCGCTGCGCGCGTTGCGCAGCGGCGCCGGAGTGGACCTGACCGTGGCCGGGCGCACCGACCGTGGCGTCCACGCGTGGGGGCAGGTCGCGTCGTACGACGGCGACCCCGTGCGCGCCGAGGGCCTCAACGCGCTGCTGCCCGACGACCTCGCCGTCCTGGAGTGCGTCGCGGCGCCGGACGGCTTCGACGCCCGGCGCGACGCCACGTCGCGGACCTACTGCTACAGGTTGCACACGCGGCCGACGCGGTCGCCCTTCGCGGTGCGCCGGGCGCTGCACTGGCCCTACGCGCTGGACCGCGACGCGCTGGCCGCGTGCGCCGGCGTGCTGGCGCGCGCCGAGCACGACTTCACGGCGTTCACGCCGACCGAGACCGACCACGTCCGCTTCACGCGGCGCGTGCTGAGCGCCGAGTGGCGGGACCACGGCGAGCGCCTCGAGTTCTGGATCACCGCCGACTCGTTCATGCGGCACATGAACCGCGTGCTGGTCGGGACGATGCTGCAGGTGGCCGGCGGCCGGCGGTCGCTCGAGTCCTTCACCACGCTGCTGGAGGGCCGGCCGCGTGCGGAGGCGGGTCCCACCGCGCCCCCGCACGGGCTGTACTTCGCGGCCGTGACCTACGACTGACGGACTCCAGCTACAACGCGGCGCCGCGGCCGCGGTAGCCGTTGAAGAAGAACACCAGCGCGAGGATCGCCAGGACGAACAGGATCGGGTGGATGATCGCGCCGCCGGCGATCGCGACGACCAGTAGAACGATGCCCAAGATGAGCCACAACATGATGGACTTGCACTCCTCCGAGTAGATTACGTGGGTCTCTCAGCCCGCCGAACGGTGTGCCCGGCGTTCCACGCACCGCAAACAGGAGTGCGCCGTCCGACCCCTCAACCGCGCCAGCTCAACCACGCGCACGCGGCGATCCACGTCACCGCGAAGACCACCGACAGCGCGCCGATGGTGGTGCTGAACTCGCCGGCCGCGGCGGACACGAGGCCCCACGCGGCCAGGACGCAGGCCATCGCGTAGCCGCTGAAGGCGGTGGCGCGCTGGGTGAGCGCGCGGGTGCGCTCGTCGCCGACGCCGGACATCGTCTCGATCGTCGCGCTGCGCCGCCGCCCGAAGTACACCAACAACGAGAACGCGAAGAGGATCGCGCCCGCCTGGAGGCCGCCAGTCGCGCCCTCGCCGATCCAGTACGCGGCGGTGCCGGCGGCGGCGATGGCGAGCATCCCGGCCAGTTGGACGGGGGCCTCGTGGGTCGCTTCCGCGTCATGGCAGGTCTCCAGGGTCGGGGTGGAACAGCCGCTCGACCGGCGTCGTGAACTGCCGCGCGAGCGCGAGCGCGAGCGGCAGCGACGGCAGGTACTTCCCGGTCTCGATGGCGTTGACCGTCTGGCGCGAGACGCCGAGCAGCGTCGCCAGCGCGCCCTGCGACAGGCCCTGGCGCTGGCGGTGCTCGCGGACGTCGTTGCGCATCTGCTGTCAAGCTAGCTTGACAGTCGTGAGGTGTCAAGCGTCCTTGACAGAAAGGTGCGCTCTGACGGTCCGGTGACGTACGCTGGAGGGCGATGCGCGTGCTGCTGACGAACGACGACGGGATCGACGCCGAAGGGCTCCAGCGGCTGCGCCGCGAGCTGCTCGAGGTCGACGGCATCGACCTCGCGGTCGTCGCGCCCGACGGCAACCGCTCGGCGATCGGCCGCGGGATCACGACGCGGCGCGCGCTCGCGGTGGAGCGCATCGAGTTCGGCGACGGCGCGCACGGCTACGCCACCGACGGCACGCCGGTCGACTGCGTGCGCCTCGCGTCGCTGGGGCTCGTCGAGGGCTGGACGCCCGACATCGTGGTGTCGGGGATCAACCACGGGTCCAACCTCGGCGACGACGTCACGTACTCCGGCACGGTGGCCGCCGCGATGGAGGGGCTGCTGCTCGGGCTGCCGGCGATCGCGGTCTCCCAGCAGTCGGAGAAGCGCGAGATGGACTTTCGGCTCGGCGACGCGTTCGTCTTCGACACTGCGGCCCGCTTCGTGGCGCGGGTCGTGGCGTCGCTCGCGGACGTGCCGCTGCCGCCGTCGACGTTGTTGAACATCAACGTGCCCGCGGGCGAGCCGCACGGCGTCGTGGTCGCGCGGCTGGGCAAGCGCATCTACCGCGACCGCCTCCAGGCCCAGGGCGAAGGCAAGTACTTCATCTACGGCGCGGACCCCGGCTACGAGGACGAGCCCGGGACGGACCTCGTCGCGGTCGCGTCCGGGCACATCGCGGTCACGCCCGTGCATCTCGACCTGACCCACCACGACGGGATCGGGCCGCTGTCGACCTCCGACCTCGACCGCCTGCTGGCGCCCGCCGCGCGGGAGGTCGAGTAGCCACGATGGCGGACGCCGCCGAGCGCGCGGCGACCCTGCGCGAGCGGCTGGCCCATCACGGCCACCGCTACTACGTCCTGGACGACCCCGAGATCGGCGACGCCGAGTACGACGGGCTCCTGGACGAGCTGCGCGCGCTGGAGGCCGAGCGCCCGGAGCTCGTCACGCCGGACTCGCCGACGCAGCGCGTCGGCGGCGCGCCGGTCTCGTCGCTGGCCAAGGTCCAGCACCTGCGGCCGATGCTGTCGCTGGCCAACGCGCGGTCGGAGGACGAGCTGCGCGCCTGGGTGGCGCGGATGCGGAACCACCTGGCGCGCGAGGGGATCGAGGACGCGGCGTTCGCCTACGTCTGCGAGCCGAAGATCGACGGGCTGGCCATGTCCCTGCTCTACCGCGACGGCGTGCTGGAGCGCGGCGCGACGCGCGGCGACGGGGAGGTCGGCGAGGACGTCACCCACAACCTGCGCACGATCGGCGCGATCCCGCTGCGGATCGCCGGCGACGACGTCCCGCCGCTGCTGGAGGTCCGGGGCGAGGTGTACATGTCGCTCACCGACTTCCAGGCCTTGAACGAGCGCCGCGCCGAGGCAGGGCAGTCGACGTTCATGAACCCGCGCAACGCCGCGGCCGGGACCGTGCGCCAGCTGGATCCGCGCCTGGCGGCCGAGCGGCCGCTGTCGTTCTGGGCCTACGGGATCGGCGCGGCCGAGGGCGTCGCGTTCGGGTCGCATTTTGAGGCTCTGAGGTGGCTGGCGGCGCACGGGTTCCCGGTCAACGCCGACATCGTCGCGCTGGAGGACGAGGAGGCCGTCGTCGCCCGCTGCGAGGCGTGGCTCGAGCGCCGCGGCGCGCTGGACTTCGAGATCGACGGCGTCGTCGTCAAGGTGGATGACTACGAGCAGCAGCGCCGGCTCGGGACGGTCGGCCGCGACCCGCGCTGGGCGATCGCGTGGAAGTTCCCGCCGACGACGGCGGTCACCCGGCTCGAGGACATCCTGTGGAACGTGGGCAAGTTCGGGGACCTGCACCCGTTCGCGGCGCTGCGACCGGTGGGGGTCGGTGGGGTGACCGTCAAGCTCGCGACGCTCCACAACGAGGAGGACCTGGCGCGCAAGGACCTGCGGGTCGGCGACGACGTGATCGTGCTGCGGGCGGGCGACGTCATCCCGCAGGTCGTCTCGCCCGCGCCGCACGCCGTCGAGCGGCCGGATCGCAGCGCGCCGCCGCGGCCGCCGGAGCGGTGCCCGAGCTGCGGGACGCCGACGGTCAAGCCCGAGGGCTCGGTCTTCACCAAGTGCCCCAACATCGCGTGCCCGGGGCGGCAGTGGCAGCTGTTGAAGCACTTCGCGTCGCAGGGCGCGATGGACGTCGACGGGCTGGGGGAGAAGCAGGTCGCGGCGTTGATGGACGCGGGGCTGGTGCGGACGGCCGCCGACTTCTATGGGTTGACCGTGGAGCAGGTGATGGGGTTGGACCGCTTCGGCGAGATCAGCGCGCGGCGCCTGGTCGACGCGATCGCGGCGTCGCGCGCGCGCCCGTTCGCGCGGGTGCTGTTCGCGATCGGGCTGGAGGAGGTCGGGTTCGTGACGGGCCGCAGCCTCGCGGGGCGGTTCCGGGCGATCGACGCGCTGCTGGCCGCGACGCCGGAGGAGCTGACCGAGACGCCGGGCGTCGGCCCGGTCATGGCGCGGCGGATCTGGGAGCAGCTGGCCGACGACGGCGTGCGGTCGCTGATCGCGGCGCTGCGGGCCGCCGGGTTGCGGTTCGAGGAGGAGGGTCCGCCTGTGCGCGACGGTCCGCTGGCGGGCAAGACCTTCGTGTTGACCGGCACGCTGCCCGATCTCACGCGCGAGCAGGCGACCGAGGCGATCACCGCCGGCGGCGGGCGGGTGACGTCGTCGGTGTCGAAGAAGACCGACTACGTCGTGGCGGGCGAGGCGCCGGGGACCAAGCTGGCGAAGGCCGAGCGGCTCGGCGTGGACGTGATCGACGAGGCACGGCTGCGGGAGCTGACCGGAGCGTGACCGCGCTGGGGACCGTCACGCTGTCGCCGCTGACGCCCGCGCTGAGGGACGGCGTGATGAAGATCCGCGTCGCGCCCGAGCAGGTGCGCTTCGGCGGCGTCCCGGCGACCTCCGTCCCGGCCGCCGACCGCGACGCGGCCCGCGAGTCCGTCGTGATCCTGCGCGACAGCACGCCGGTCGGCTACTTCCAGCTCGACCTCCGCAGCGTCCCGGGCGCGCCGGCGGGCCGGCACATCATCGGCCTCCGCGCGCTCGCGATCGACCGCACAGCCCAGAACCAGGGCGTCGGCCGCGCCGCGATGCTGGCCCTGCCGGCCTACGTCCGCGAGCGCTTCCCGGACCGCACGACCGTGGCGCTGACGGTCAACATCGACAACCCACCGGCGATCCGGCTGTACACGTCGACGGGCTTCGTGGACGCGGGGACGGGGCTGTACCTGGGCGGGCACACGGGGGCGCAGCAGGTGTTGCTGTTGCGCGTGTGAGAAGGTCAGACACCGTCAGCGTTTGCAGTGCGCCACGCGTTGACAACTTGGCGCGTCAGGACTCCTCGTCCTTGGCACGCCGGCGCAGGAGGCGGTAGAGCCGGACCACGCTCACCACCGCGCCGGGGGCGCTGAGCAGGGTCCTGATGGTCTCGTAGAGGTCCACCTCAGCACGCTAAGCGCACGACGGCCGATGGTCCAAGCGGTCGCGGCGTCGTCCGTGAACGGTGGCGGAGGCCGATGAGGGATGACCAGAAGATAAGGGCCGCAGAGCAGTGATTCGAATCTGTCCCGCACACTCTTGGGGGTGCGTCCGTGCTTCATGTATGTAAAGCAGATGCTCCTCATTAGGTCCACGACGATTCTGATCCTGGCCCTTTGGAATTCGGCCTGCTGGAGTGCGGGCATGGCCTCGCCGCCACGACCTGTCCGCGCACACCCCGTCCATGGCGGCTGGTGAGGCGTGGCATGTCGGGCGGACGATGCGCGTGCTCGAGCTGCTGGCCTTCACGCCCTTGTCCGCGCCCCAGATCGCCTCGGCGATGCAGGCGCATCCGCGCACGGTGCGCCGGGTGTTGGAGCGTCTCGTCGAAGAGGACTACCTGACGCGCACCGACGACGCGCGACGCCTCTACAGCCCCACGATGCGGCTCGTGGCGCTCGCCGGGCAGGTCATCGGCAACTCCGAGCTCGCGCGGCGCGGGCGGCCGTACGTCGCCCTGGCGCAGGAGCGGACGGGCGCGGTCGCCCATCTGGTCGTGCCGAGCTACCAGGAGGTCGTGTGCGTGGTCCACTGCGCCGGCGACGCGCCGGACGAGCCGCCGCGGGTGCGCGAGCTGGTTCCCGCGCACTGCACCGCCGGTGGGAAGGCGCTCCTCGCGTGGCGGGCGCCGTGGCGTGACAGCGTCCTGAGCGCCGCCCTCGAGCGCTTCACCGACAGGACGATCACCGACCCGGCGCGCCTGCGCGAGCAGCTGGCCGCGGTCCGCGAGGCCGGACACGCCGTCGAGGACGGCGAGTACCAGGTCGGCGTGCGCGCGGTCGCCGCGCCGGTGCTGGTCGGCGATGCGGCCGTCGCGGCGCTGTCCATCTCCGGGCGTGGCCTGGACGTCGCGCGCGCCGCCGAGCAGGTCCAGGCCTCCGCCGCCGATCTCGGCCGCGACCTCGCGCATGGCGGCTAGCCCGGCGGACGGCCTCGCGACCGCCCTGGAGGCCTTCGCCACGGCCTCGACGCGGCAGCTGATCGCCGCGGCGGCCGCCCACGACAGCCTGACGCCGAACGACGTCCTGGCGCTGGCGCACCTGCGTGCGGCGGGCGAGCTCGGGCCGGGCGCGCTGGCGCGGCGGCTGCTGCTGACCGAGGGCGGGACGGCGGGCGTCGTCCGCCGTCTCCGCGCCGCCGGCCTGGTCGAGCGCGAGGTCGACCCGTCGGATCGTCGCGACGTCCGGCTCCGGCTCACGGCCGCCGGCCACGCGCTGCTCCGGGCCGATGCCGAGGAGCGGGACGCGGAGGTGGCCCGGGCGGCGGAGCGCCTCGCGCCCCAGGCGCGGGCCGAGCTGGCGGCGCTGCTGCTCGCGTTGGCCGCCGTGGCGGATGCGCGCGCCGACGTCCTGGCCGGCGCGGCCGCGCGGGCGGCCGACCCGGGGCGCGCGGTGCCGGACCCAGGGCTCTGGGGCTGATCGTCACACCACGCCGTCTCGCAGCAGGGCGTTGATCGTCGACGCGGCGCGCGCGACGCGCTCCCGGTCCGCTGCCTCGAAGGCCGGCGCGAGCGCGAGCGCCGCGACGACGTCGCCCTGGTCGACCACGGGCGCGGCCAGGGCGGGCGGCTCCCGGCGCGCCACGACGACGCCCGCGCCAGCGTCAGCGGCCGCGAGCGCGAGCCCCGCCGCGCACGATCGCGACGGGACCGGCGCGCCCAGCATCCGCTGCGCCTCGGACGCGCCGGGCGGGCAGCGGAGCACGCACAGCACCGTGTCCGCCCCGCCGGGGACCCAGAGCGTCGCCTCGCCGCCCTCGGCGAGCGCGAGCAGCGTCGGCCCTGCCAGGTGCAGCAGGGGCGAGTGGTCGAGCAGGCTCCGCGCCAGCGCCGCCAGGCGCAACGTCGCCGAGTAGCGGCGGTGGTGCCAGTCGCCGCGGGCGGCGTACCCCTCGGTGCGCAGGCGCTGCAGGATGCGGCGGGCGGTCGGGTCCGAGACCGCGAGCCGCGCGGCGAGCTCCGGTGCCGAGAGCGGCGCCACCGCCAGCTCCTCGAGGGCTCTCAGGGTGTTGCGCGCGCCGTAGGCGCGGACGGTCGGCGGGTGCATGGAGAGGTCGTGCTCCTGTGCTCGAACCCGGGCGACGTTGGCGCGTCGGCCGAGCGGTGATGATCATGTCGCTGCGGGATTGAAGCGGGTGGCTCGGACGGGGCACGCTCAGGACGTCGGCGGCTGCAACAGGTACTCCTTGGTCGCCGCCCCGCGGCTGACCTGCAGCACCTGTCCCGCGAACGGGTGGGTGCCGATGCCGGCCACGAGGTAGCTGCCGTCCGGCGCCACGGTCAGTGGTTTCAGCGCGTCGCGGGGGCCGTAGGACAGGCCGGTGACGGTGCGGTCGACGAGGCCGAAGAGCAGGACGCGGGCGTGGTTGTCGATCGTGTCGGGGCGCTTGACGGTGGCGATGTGCTCCGCTGACAGGTCGTTGCAGACGCTGACGGCGTCGTCGGGGTACTCCTCGAAGTGGCCGTCGACGACGCGGCCGACGCGGCCGCCGAGGAGGCGGCCGGCGATCAGGCAGGTGGCGCCCTGGTCGTTCGTGTAGGCCCGGATGCCCCAGCGTGCGTCGGCGACCTCCGGATCGACCGCGGTGGCCTGGGCGACGCGGCGGTCGCCGGGCGCGCGGGTGATGTCGTGGCCGGGGCTGCCGTCGCCGCGCACGGCGCTGCCGTCGTCGGAGACGAAGACCCGGGTCCCGACCGCCAGGCCGCCGCCGACGGCCAGGAAGGCGGCGATCGCGCCGAGCGCGGGCCCGGGGACGTGGCGGGCCCAGCCACCGCTGCCGGCGACGCGGCGCTGCCGCTGGCGCTGCACGCGGGTCTTGCGCACCCCGGCCGCACGGAACTGCTCGTAGAGCTCGTGGGTCGAGCGACGGTCCGGCGGGATGTCGGGCCTCACGTCAGGAGGCCCTCGGACGCGGCGAGGCTGTCGAGGATGCGCGCGAGGTCGCGCAGCGCCCGGGAGACGCGGATGCGCACGGCGCCGGCACTTGCTCCAAGCAGCTCACCGATCTCATCGTACGGCCGATGCTCGACGACCCGCAACCGCAGGACCTGGCGCTGCTCCTCGGAGAGGGCGGCCAGCGCACGCTCCAGGATGGGCCTGAAGCGCTCGAGGTCGGCGAGGTCCTCGATGCGGTCGAACTCCTCGGGCGCCAGCCGCGGCAGCTCGGCGCCGATGCGCTGCAGGTGCTTGCGCTCGACGCGGCCACGATCCCTCCAGCGGTACAGCTGGTGGCGCGCGATCGTCCACATCCACTGGCGGCCCTCGTCCTCGGTGTCGCCCCGGAACGCCTCGATGTGGGCGAGCATCTCGGCGAACGTCTCGGCCATCAGGTCGAACGCGACCTCGGGATCGAGCGTCTGGCGCACGAGGTAGCGCAGCACCTGGTCGTGGTACGCGAGGTAGACGTCCCCGAACGTGCCCGGGTCGCTCCGCGCGCGGACGAACAACGAAGGACACCGGCCACTCCGTAGCCGGAGGATCCCATGGCGCATCCTGCGCGACGTCCTCACGGCGGGAAACATCGCAGACCGCGAGTGCTCCGCGCAGGACTTCACTCCAGCGCTGAAACAGATTCCCGCGCTTGCGCCCTATTCCACCACCCCCCGATGGAATGGAGCGTTTCCCGATGTCCCACAGGATGGGTCTGTCCCGTGGCGTGCTTCTGCTCGCCCTGTTGTGCGCCGCCAGCTTCGGCGCGATCGTCCGCGTCGCCGTCGGCAACGACGATGCCCACGTCACGTGCGTCGAGCACGGCTTCTACGGCGGAAGCTCGACGACCGACAACAGCTTCTTCTCTCGTATCTACGACGGCTGCAGCACGTCCTACAAGCGCTGCGCGATCATGAGCTTCGGCCAGGAACGCGGCTACACCGAGCTGCTCAGCGGCGGCGTCTGCAACGCCTGGTCGCAGACGTGGGGCAACTACACCGAGTGCGCCGGCCAGGCCAAGGTGTACGCCCCGGCGGCCTTCAGCTCGCACAACCACTCCTTCAGCCCCTACTGCGGGTGATCGGCACCATGCGCGCGCTTCGCTTCACGCTGGCCTTCGTCCTCGCGATCGTCGCCGGCGTCGCCGGTGCGTCGGCCGTGATCGGCTCGACCGGCTCCACCATTGACAACGGCCCGGCGTTGCTGCAGCCGGACGGCAGCGGCGCCGTGATCGCGGCGACGGCGACCGACCCGGACGCGGACGCCGCGCCGCCGGCACCTAACGGCGCCCGCGGCTCCCGTCCCGCCGCGGTGGCCGCGACCGCGGACTCCGACTGGGCGGTCAGGGTCTACCGCTCCGAGGCCGGCTACACCTGCCCGGAGGCCGGGCGGGAGGTCGACGGCGACTTCGGCCGCGTCGACGGCGACGGCTCGTTCCACCCGCTCGCGCTCGCCGCGTCGGGGCAGTGCGTCGACCTGTCCAAGGACCAGTACTCGCTCGACGTCGACCACTACCCGGCCGACGACCAGCGCGGGGCCAGGGCCGTCGTCTACGGCGCCGTCGGGCCCGACGTGACGGGCGTGACGCTCGTCGCCGACGGCACGAGGACGGCCCTCGACATCGCCGACGGCGCGTACGTCGCCGCGATCGACGACGACGACGCGGCGAGCACGCAGGTGGAGCTGGCGCTCGCCGACGGGACCACGCGGACGCAGGACCTGCCCGCGTCCATGTTGACCGCCGACGGAGCCCGGCCCTAGGCCGGCGCGGCGGACGCGGAGCGGAGCGGGAGGCGAGCGGCGATGGCAGCGATCTCCGATCGGGCGCTGAGGCTCGCGGGCGGGCTGATGGACCCGCTCCGCCTGCGGGTCCTGCTCGCCCTCGAGGTCCGGGCGAGCACGGCGACGCAGCTGTCGAAGGCGCTTGACGTGCCCTACGACAGGGTCAACTGGGCCGTCAAACAGCTCGTCAAGGTCGACCTGGTCGAGCTCCGCGCGATCGAGCCGGCCGCGAGCGGCATGGTCATGCAGAAGGTGTACGTGGCCCGTCACCGGGGCTGGGCTGCCCTGGTGCCGGTCCTCGACGCCATCGCGGCGAGCGCGGCGCCCGAACGGTGATGACGACGTGGGCGGGACGCGTCGGCGCGCCGAGCGTCAGGAAGTCGCGCACGCGGCCGGCGGTCCCGCAGAACGGGCAGGCCAGCGCGGCGGACGGCGCCAGCCGGTGCGGGCCGGGGGAGATCGGCGCGTCGCAGGTCGGGCAGGCGAGCGTCCCGACCGCGAGCGTCTCCGAGCGCGCGACCCTCCGGATCTCCTCAGGGCCGCCGAGGCCGCTGACGCGATCCGGGTCACCGCCACTGCCGCCGCCCCGGGAGAACAAGCCCACGGGACGAGTCTAGGAGGCTCTACGCCGCACGGACGGCACGCTCGGCGCCGGAGGCCACGTCGGCGCCGTGCGCGTGCTGGGCGATCGCGCCGATGATCTGCGGCCAGGCGGCGCGCGGGAGGTCGTGGCCCATGCCCGGGATGACGATCAGGCGGGCGCCGTCGATCGCCTTCGCGGTGGCGCGGCCGCCGGACGGCGCGACGAGCTTGTCGGAGTCGCCGTGGATGACGAGCGTCGGCGCCTGGACGGCGCGCAGCTCGCGGCGGCGGTCGCCCGAGGCGATGATCGCGCCGAGCTGGCGCGCGGAGCCGGTCGCGGTCGTGCCGCGGTCGAACGACAGCTCGATCATCGCGCGCAGTTCGACGTCGTCGCGCTCGAAGCCCGGCGAGCCGATCGTCGTCCACGTCTTCAGCCCGCGCTCGACGAAGCCCTCGCGGTCCTTCGGCGAGGTCCCGAGGAGCACCGGGTAGGTCCTGAGCGCCGGCTGGCCGCTGAAGCGCGCGCCCGTGTTGGACATGATCGACGTCAGCGACCGCACGCGCCCGGGGTGCCGGGCCGCGATCGTCTGGGCGATCATGCCGCCCATCGAGACGCCGACGACGTGCGCGCGCTCGATCCCGAGCACGTCCATCAGGCCGACCGTGTCGAGCGCCATGTCGGCGAGCCTGTAGGCCGGGCGCGCGATGCGGCGCAGCGCGATCTCGTGCACCTTGGGCGCGGGCCGGTCGTCGAGGTGCGTCGAGCGGCCGGTGTCGCGGTTGTCGAAGCGGACGACGAAGAAGCCGTCGTCGGCGAGCTGCTGGCAGAACCGCGTGTCCCACGCGACCATCTGCGTGCCGAGACCCATGATCAGGACGACCGGAGGGGCGGCGGGGTCCCCGAACGTCTCGTAGCAGAGGGTGATCCCGTTGCCGACCTCGGCGTAGCGCTCGTCCATCCTCATACTGTACCGGGCGTTCCCTGACTCGGTTAGGCGGCCAGCGACAGCGGCGGGTCGCCGCCCTCGTCGTCGCCCTCGTCGTCGCCCTCGCCGTCGGCGAGCCCGGCCACGAGCGGCAGGAACAAGTCCACCAACTCGGGGTCGAAGTGGTGCCCGGACAGCCGCCGGATCTCCGCGGTCGCGGCCGCCAGCGTCCACGGCTCCTTGTAGGGCCGCCGGGAGCGCAGCGCGTCGAAGACGTCGCAGATCGCCACGATCCGCCCGGACAGCGGGATCTCCGTGCCGCGCAGGCCGGATGGATACCCGGATCCATCCCAGCGCTCGTGGTGCGTGCGCGCGACCTCCTCGCCCAGCTGGACGAGCGGCGACGGCGACCCCGCGAGCATCGACGCGCCGATCTCCGGGTGCGTCCGCATGATCGCCCAGCCCTCGGCGTCCAGCCCGCCGGGCTTGAGCAGGACGCGGTCCGGGATGCCGATCTTGCCGACGTCGTGCAGGACCGACGCGTGGCGCAGCGTCTCGGCGTCGCGCGGGCTCAGGCCGGCGGCCAGTGCCAGCTGCTCGCACAGCTCGCCGATGCGCTCGACGTGCTCGCCGGTGTCCTCGTCGCGCCACTCGGCGGCGCGCGCCAGGCGCCGGACGATCTCCAGCTGGGTCTCCTCGAGCTCGGCGGTGCGCTCGCGCACGGCCTGCTCCAGCGCGGCGTTGTGGCGCGAGACGCGATGGCGCTCGCGGCGCTCGGTCAGGTACGAGGCGGTGACGGTCCCGACCGCGCTGAGCGCCAGCGCGGCCAGCGGCGCGACGACCGGCAGGACCCAGCCCTCGAGGAACGCGAGGTAGGCGACGCCCACGTAGAGGGCGGCCAGCAGCGGCGCGGTGAGGACCGACAGCGTGCGCAGGCGCAGCGCGGAGGCGGCCGGGCCGAGCGCGAGCAGCAGGATCGCCAGGACGCTCGCCCAGCCCGGCGCGGTCCGCAGCGGCAGCCCGTGCAGCACGGTCCACAGCGCGTTGGCCTGGACCTCGGGGCCGGACATCAGCTCGTCGCCGACCGTCGGCGTGGGGTGGACGTCCTGCCCGGTCGGCGCGGTCATGCCCACGACGACGACCTTGCCGCGCACGGCCGCGGCCGGCAGCCGGTGGTCGCGCACGTCGGAGAAGTGGTAGGTCGGGATCGTGCCGGGCGGCCCGCGGAAGTCGATCCACGCGCCGCGCCGCTCGAACGTGGCCGGGTCGACGGGATGGCCCAGCGCGCGCGCCGTCGCGACGGCGATCGTCGGGACGCCGCCGCGCGACGGCTCCATGCGCGCGATCTCGCCGCCGGCCAGGATCGGGAACGTCGCCATCGCGGCGCGCGCCTTGACGCGCGCGAGGTTCGCCTCGCCGCCGAGCACGTTGGTGTGGCCGCGGCCGTCGGTCTCGGTCGTCGCGAGGATCGTGCCCGGGAAGCGCCCGATCGCGTCGTACAGCGCCAGGTCCTCGGCCGGCCGCGTGGCCTCGGTGAACTGGACGTCGTAGATGACCTTCCTGGCGCCCAGGCGGCGCAGGTCGTCGATGACCTGCGCGTGCCAGCTGCGCGGGTACGGCCACGAGTGGACCCTCGCGTAGTCGGAGAACGTCTCGGCGTCGATGCCGACGACGACGACGTCCTTGGGCGGGTGCGCGGGCCGGACGCGGAAGCGCAGCGCGACCGTCGTGTCCTCCAGCGAGCGCGCGCCGTGCGCGCTCCACATCGCGGTCCCGGCGATCGCCGCGAGGACGCCGGCCAGCAGGACGGCGCGCGCGTGCACGGGCCAGGAGCGGAGGCGCAGCGGCATGGGCGGCGCGGCTGCGGCCTACGGCGCGAGGCGCGCCAGGTAGTTATGGCCCTTGGTCACGACGACCGTCTTGCCGCGCCGCAGGTCCCGCACGGCGACCGCGCCGGCCGCGACCGTCGTGCGCGTCCCGTCGCAGGTGTCCTCGGTCAGCCAGCGCGTGCCGCGGACGGTCGCCACGCTGCCGCGGCCGCGCGTCTCGAAGCGGCCGTGGTCGTCGGAGCCCCAGAGCGCGCGCGGCGGCTTCTTCTTCTTGGTGGCCTTGGAGGCGTGCGCGCGCGTCGAGGCGGCGCCGCAGGAGGTGAAGTTCCCGCCGCGCAGGACGAGCTGGGTCAGGCCGCGCGCGCCCGTGCCCTGGTTGGCCTGGAAGAGGCCGCCCCAGAAGCGGGCGGTCTGCGTCGTGCCCTTGCGGTCGAGCGCGGCCTTCAACTCGACGGTGCCGCCGCGCGTGTCGATCAGCGTGCCGGGCGGGACGGCCGCCGCGGCGCTGAGGTCGACGGGCGCGCCGGACGGCGCGGTCGCGGTGACCTTGCCGGCGACGGTCGCGATCGCGAACGTGCGGCCGAGGACCGGCGTGACCTCGGCGGTGGCGACGCCGGGCGCGGTCACCGCGCCGCTGCCGTCGCCGCCGGCGGCGGTGTCGTCGCCGGAGCCCGCGCTCGCGGAGGTGTCGTCGCCGGACGTCGTCCCGCTCGTGGTCGTCGTCGTCGTGGAGCTCTTGGTCGGCGTGCCCGAGCCGGAGGACGTCGTGCCCGAGCCCGAGGTGCCGGAGGTGCCGGAGCCCGAGGTGCCCGAGCCGGAGCCGGAGGTGCCGGAGCCGGAGGTGCCTGAGCCCGAGGTGCCGGAGCCCGACGTGCCCGAGCCCGAGGTGCCCGACCCGGATCCGCCCGACCCTGTCTTCTGCGTGTCGAACTTCACGTCCTGGCCGTAGCTCGTGCTCAGCAGGCCCGACGCCATGACGCGCACGTGGTAGGTCGTGCCCGGCGCCAGCCCGGTGACCGGCGTCGTCACGTCTTGGGCGACGCCGAGCAGCGACAGGCCGAGCGAGCGCGTCACCGCGCCGTAGCTGGTCGTCGTGCCGTACTGCCAGGCGACGCTGCCGCCCAGCGCCGAGACGAGGACGTTCGCGCGGAACGTCGCGCTCGTCGTCGTGACGTCCTGCGGGCTGCCGGTCGTGACGCTCAGCGAGACGGCCGAAGCCGTCATCGGCGCCAGCGCGAGGGCGATGGCCGCGGTCGCGAGGGACGCGACGGCGGCGCGGGTCATCCGTGACGTGCGCACGTAGAAGGTGATCGGCAGCGATCCAGCCGATCGCCTGGATCTGGACGAAGGTTCGAGCCGGCGCGCCTAGGCCGCGAGGCGCTCCTGCTCCGCCACGAACGCGGCGAGCCGGGCGTGGCCGCCGTGCGCGATCGGCTCCCCGTGGGCGAAGAGGAGCGCGTCGAAGTCGTCGCGCTCCACCAGGCGCCGCAGCGCCGCGGTCAGGCCGGCGCGCACGGCCGGCGGGTCGTCGCCCATCAGGCCGCCGGGGACGTAGACGAGCGCCCCGTCGCCGTCGCGGATCAGCGCGTCGGCGAAGAGCAGGGCGCCCGGCCCCGCCGCGAGGTGGAACGCCGTGTCCTCCGGCGTGAGTGCGCCGACCTCCAGCGCCGTGACGCCGGGCGCGACCCGGTCGCCGAAGTCGAACGGGAGCACGTCGGGCTCGTCGCGGCCGGTGAACTCGTGGAGCCCCGCCCGGTGCGCCTTGATCGGGCAGTCGAAGCGCTCGGCGAAGCAGACGGAGTCGCGCAGGTGGTGGCGGTTGGAGAGCAGGATCACCTCGGGCCGCCCGTGGCGGGCGACGTCGTCCATGCCCTCCGCGGGCACGCGCGGGTCGAACAGCGCGCAGCCCTCCACGTAGAAGTGGGAGTGGACGGGCTGGCCGATGCCCTCGTGGAAGGTCGTCCAATGCAGGACGCCGGGAAGCACTTCGTTCATGTCGCTCAGACCCCTTACCCGCCGCGCCGGGCGCAACACCCGGCGCGGCGGAGGGAGCAGGTCGCTGGCCGCCTAGACCGGGTCCGGGACGCGTTCGGGGCGCACGGGCTCGCGCTCCTCCGGCGGCTCGATGGCCAGGTGCGGCAGGCGCTTGTCGAGCCACGCCGGCAGGTACCAGGCGTGGCGGCCCAGGATCTCCATGATCGCCGGGACGAGCAGGCACCGGATGATCACCGCGTCGAAGAACACGGCGCTCGCCAGGCCCAACCCGAAGAGCTTGATGATCCGGTCGTCGCCGAGGGCGAACGACGCGAACACCAGGATCATGATCGACGCCGCCGCGGTGATGACCTTGCCGGTCGTCTGGAGGCCGCGCGCGATCGCGTTGTGGGCGTCGTGCGTGTGCACCCACTCCTCATGGACGCGGGACATGAGGAAGACCTCGTAGTCCATCGACAACCCGAAGACGATCGCGAACATCAGCACCGGTACGAACGACTCGATCGGTCCGGTCCCCACACCGATCAACGACGCGCCGTGGCCCTCCTGGAAGATCAGCGTGACGAACCCGAGGGCCGCGCCGATCGACAGCAGGTTCATGATCGCGGCCTTCACCGGGATCACGAGCGAGCGGAAGACCATCAACAACAGCAGCGCCGACAGCAGCACCACCACGCCGACGAACAGCGGCAGCTTCTTGGCCACGACCCGGGAGAAGTCCTCGGTCGAGGCGGTGAAGCCGCCGATCTCCACCCGTGCGCCGGTCGCCTTCTCGACCGGCGGGACGATGTCGTCGCGCACGCGCTTCAGCGCGTTCGTGGTGGCCTCGTCCTGCGGCCCGGTCTTCGGCGTCGCCGAGATCGTCGCCACGGCGCCGTCGGGCGAGATCGCCGGGGTGCTGACGAACGTGATGTCCGGGTCCTTCTTGATGGCGTCGGCCACGGCCTGGGCGGCGGCCGCGTCGCCCTTCTTGGGCAGCTCGACGACGGTCAGGAACGTGCCGTTGGTGCCGGCGCCGAAGCCCTGCGCGATCAGGTCATAGGCCTTGCGCGTCGTCGTGCCGGACGGGTCGACGCCCGCGTCGCTGTTGCCGAGGCGGATGGAGAGCGCCGGGATCGCCAGGCCGAGCAGGACCACGAGCGCGAGGCCCGCGGCCAGGTACGGCCTGGCCTGCACGCCGCGCGTCCAGCGCTCCCACCCGTGGCCCTCGGCGCGGCGGTGCACGCGCTTGGCCTCGCGGCGGGCGCGGAACTCGCGGCCCGGGATCGGGATCCGCCGCTTCATGCCCCAGAAGCGGTAGCCGCCGCGGCGGTCGAACTCGCGCAGGACGCCGTCGAAGAAGCGCCCGGAGCCGCCGATCAGCGACGGGATGATGGTCAGCGCCGCGAACATGACGGTCAGGACCGCCACGGCCGCGCCGAGGGCGACGCCGTGCATGAAGCTCAGGCCCAGCAGCAGCAGGCCGAGCAGCGCGATGACCACGGTGATCGCCGCGAACATCACCGTGCGGCCAGCGGTGTCGATCGCCTTCTCGATCGCCCGGTCGCGGTCCATCCCGCCCCGGACCTCCGCTCGGAACCGGGTCACCACGAACAGCGCGTAGTCGATGCCCACGCCGAGGCCGATCAGCGACGCCAGCTGGGTCGCGAAGTCCGGCGTGTCGACGAGGTGGCTGATGAACGTGATCAGGCCGAGCGCCGAGCCGAGCGCGAGCAGCGTCGCGAGCAGCGGCAGGCCGGCCGCCACCAGCGACCCGAAGGTGATCATCAACACGATCGCCGCGAGCGCGATGCCGATGAACTCACCGCTGCCGCTGCCCTGGTCGCTGAAGCGCGCCGCCTCCGCGCCTGGTCCGCCGTGCTCGACCTCGAGCGACGACGAGCGTGCGGTGAACGCCGCGTCCTGGATCTTGCTGAAGACCTTCTGGTCGTCGACGTCGTTGGTCGACGTCTTGTAGTTCAACGACGCGACGCCGATCTTGTCGTCCTTGGTGATCCGCCCGCCCTGGCCGTACGGGCCGGCGACGTTGGCGACCTCCTTGAACGCCTCGACCTTCTTGATCGAGTCGGTGATCGCCTGCTTGATCTGCGGGTCGTTGAGCGTCTTGCCGCCCTTGGCGACGTAGACGAGCTGGTCGGTGTCGCCCTTGACGGCGGGGAAGTGCTCGGCGAGCAGGTCGTAGGCGCGCTGGCTCTCGGTGCCCGGCAGACGGAAGTTCGAGACTTCCTTCGTGCCGACGGCGCCGGCGGCGGCCTGGATGACGATGAGGGCGGCGAGCCACGCGAAGAACGTGCGCCAGCGATGCCTGTTGCAGGCCCGTGCGAGGCGCACGAACCGCGAGTCTTGGGGAGTTTGGGGAGAGGCCATGTCCCTCATCCTCTTCGATTTGGGCGCGCGAGGCCATCTCGAAGTCTGCTGGATCAGGCCAGGTCCTCGCGCACCACCGACCGCCGCGCCCGCGGAAGCCAGTCCGCGAGCGCGTTCCCGGACCATGGGCGGCGCCGCGCCAACGTGGCGCGCTGGGCCAGCCGCGGGCGCCGCACCGTCCCTCCGGGGCGGCCGTCGCGGTGGGCGGCGGCGTGGTCGACGGTCAGCAGGCGCCAGCCGTCGATGGTCGCGCGCCGGGCGAGGTCGCGGACGGCCTCGCCGCCGCGCAGCGCGGGGTCGAACCCGCCGAGGTCCAGGAACCCGCGCCGCCGCATCACCGCGACGCCGGGCGTGGTCGGCGCGGCCCAGAGCGCGTCGTGATCGCCCTCCAGCGCGAGGGTCAGCCGGCGCAGCGTCCCGGGCGAGGGCCTGGTGGCGGCGTCGAGCATGACGACGTACTCGCCGGTGGCCTCGGCGGCGGCGAGGTCGGCCGCGGCGGCGATGCCGAGACGGCGCGGCGCGGTCAGGATCGTCCGGCGCGCGAGGTGGTGGTGGTCGGCGAGCGTCGCGCGCGCGGCCCGCGCGGTCTGCGGCCGGGGCGCGTCGGCGAAGACGAGCACGCCGCCGCTCCAGGAGCCCGACAGGTCGGCGGCCAGCGCGGCCTGCAGCGCCGCGAGCTGCCACGGCGCCTGGCGCGTGACGACGATCGCGACGTCGACCTCGTCGAGGAGGTCGTGGATCGCGCCGGGACGCCGCGACGGCGCCAGGCGGCCGGCGTCGTGGGCTGACGATGGCGAACGCGGGGGCGGCTGCACCTCGGTCCCAGCGTTGCCGGAAGCTGATGATCCCTAACGTGGAGCGTCGAGCCGGAACGTCATGGTGAGGACCGGTGCGCGACCCAGTGCCGCGTGCAGCGCGTCGTCGTCCGGCGCCGGACCGTCCAGGCGCCGCCCCTCGGCGCGAACCTCCACCGACGCCGTCGCGAACGGCCACGGGTCCAAGCTGTAGGTGTCGGGCTCGGCGCCGGAGGTGAGCGTGAGCGGGACGTGGACGCCGCCGGCGCCGTGCGCGGTCGCCGGCGCGCCAGGGACGGCGTGCGGCCCGCGCTCGCCCCGGCAGATCGCCAGCGACACGTCGTCCCACACGGCGACGAGCGCCCGGTTGCGGGCCAGCTCGTCGGGCCCTACGCCGAGCTCGGCGGCCAGCCGCTCCTGCAGCGCGCGCTGCCCGTCGCGGTACTCCGCGGTCGCCCGCAGGATCTCCGGGTCGTCGCTGCGGGGCGGGAAGCGCTCGTAGAGCCCGGTGCCGTGCAGGGACACCAGCAGCGCCGCGTAGCGCGACTGGGTCATGACGCGCGCCGGGGCGGCCGCCCACAGCGCGAGGTGCGTCCGCCGGTCCAGCTCGAAGAACTGGCGCGGCAGGCCGGTGTCCGGGTGGCGCTCGGGCCGCAGGTCCCACGCCGCCATCCCGACGTCGTGCTGCAGCGCGCCGAGGATGACCTCCTCGCGCGGCTCGGGCGCGGCGAAGCGGTCGTTGCCCCACGCCCGGGCGAGCTGCCCCGACAGCCAGGCGTGGGACGCCTGCCCGATGGCGACGACGCCGGGGCCGTCGCCGATCGGGCGCAGGATCATCGCCGGTCCGTGTCGTCCTCGTCGAGCTCGGAGACGCGCTCGTCGTCGGCCTCGCCGTCGACCGCGGTCCGCTCGTCGGCCTCGACCTCGGGCGTGAAGGCGTCGCCCTCCGGGTCGCCGCGGCCGTCGGCGTGGGTGGCGTTCGCGATGAGCTCGTCCTCGGCGGCCTCGAAGCCCTCGGCCTCGCCGCCGCCGGCCTCGTAGACCGGCTCCAGCGCGGGGTCGCCATGGGCGTCGTCCAGGCGCGGACCGCCGATGCCGCGCGCCTCGGCGGCCGCGGCGGCCTCCTCGGCGGCGACGAACTCGTCGTCGTGGTGCACGACCGGGCGCGGCGGCGCCGGCGGGGGCGGGGGCGGCGTGGGCGCGGCGGTCGGGGTGGGCGCGGGCGTCACCGGCGCGGGCGTAGGCGCGGCGACCGGCGCCGCCGCGGCGGGCGGCACGTCGGCCTTGCGGCCGGCGCGGCGCTTGCGGGCGTACGCGGCGCCACCGGCGACGAGGCCGCCGACGGCGAGAAGTCTCTTGGGGATGCGGGGCATGAGGGAATCCGTACCCGATCCGGAGCCGATGCGAAAGGGCTGCAAGACGGTTGGACGACCGGGGTATCGTCGCTTCCATGACCGAGTACCACGGAGCCGACCGGGTCGGCGGCGGCGAGGCGTCCCTCGGGGACGCGCAGTCGTCCAACCCGCCGGACGACGACGACATGATCTACCCGGACGCCGAGCCGCTCGACGCCGACACCGACTACGAGGGTGAGGGCGACCCGCCCCCGGAGGAGCACGACAACGAGGACCCGGCGCCCAACGCGCCCTGATTCCGAAGCGTCTCCTGAGAATAGGTCCGGGGGGCTGACCACGGGCCGGATGACGTGTATGTTCCCGGCGTGTTCACGCCGGTCCAGACGCGCCGAACCTTCGAGGAGGCGGCGGAGCAGATCGCCGACAAGGTCCGCGTCGGCGAGCTTCGCGTAGGGGACAAGCTGCCCGGCGAGCGCGCGCTCGCGGCGCAGATGCAGATCAGCCGCCCGACGCTGCGAGAGGCGGTCAAGGTCTTGGTCGAGGCAGGGCTGCTCGAGGTCCGGCGCGGGCCCGGCGGCGGGATGTTCGTCGCTACTGACGTCGTCGGCGTCGAGCTGGTGCGACATCGAAGCTCCCTGCGGCTCGGCGAGGTCGCGGGGGTGCTCGAGGCGCGCCGGATGCTCGAGCCACGCGTCGCGCAGCTCGCCGCCGTGCGGGCGACCGAGGACGACTTCGCCGCTCTACAGCGGTCGATCGACGCCATGCGCGCGCTCGTCGACGCGGGCCGCGCGCTCAAGCAGGAGGACCGCTTCCTGCAGCTCGACGTCCAGTTCCACCTCGCGCTCGCGCGTGCGTCGGGCAACGCCACCGTCGAGTCGCTGATGCGCGTCCTCTTCCGCCAGCTGGAGATCGCGCGCGACATGGCGATGCACCTGCCGCTGGTGCCGGAGTGGACGATCCAGATCCACGAGCGGACGGTCGCGGCGGTGCGTTCGGGCGACCTCGTCGAGGTCGACGCGGTGATGGACGAGCACGTCGGCCAGCTCGAGAAGACGTGGGAGGAGGAGACGGCGCGCGCCCTGGTCCGGCCGCTGCCCGAGTTCCTCCTGCCCGCCAGCGCCCGCCGCACCTGACCGCTCGTTCAGAACGTCGCGCGATGATGGTAAGGTTACTTGACCCATTAGGGGTCGGGGACTTGTCCAGCGACGAGAGAGAGGGCCGGACGTGCCGCGCACGACCGAGGGCAGCGCCACCCAGCAGCAGGCGACGACCGCGCAGCAGGCGGCGACCGGCCGCTCGACCGCACCGGTCAAGCTCAACCGGCCCGACGTCGCGCTGAGCGACAAGTACCTGCTGGAGCAGGGCACGGTCTTCCTCTCGGGGACGCAGGCGCTCGTCCGGATCCTGCTGGACCAGGTGCGCGCCGACCGCCGGCGCGGGCTGCGCACGGCGACGTTCGTCTCCGGCTACCAGGGCTCGCCGCTGGGCAGCGTCGACAAGGAGATCCTCGGCCTCCGCGGCATCGCCGCCGACCACGACCTCAACTTCACGCCCGGCCTCAACGAGGAGCTGGCGGCGACCGCGGTCTACGGCTCGCAGCTCGCGCCCAACCTCGGCGACCGCGCGGGCGTCCGCGTCGACGGCATCACCGGCGTCTGGTACGGCAAGAACCCCGGCCTCGACCGCGCGATGGACGCGCTGCGGCACGCCAACTTCGCCGGGACGCATCCGCATGGTGGCGCGCTGGCGCTTGTCGGCGACGACCCGTCGTGCAAGTCCTCCACCCTGCCCTCGGCCGGCGAGGCGACGCTCGCCACGCTGCACATGCCGACGTTCTTCCCCGGCACGCTGCAGGAGGTCCTCGACCTCGGCCTGCACGCGATCGCGTGCTCGCGCGCGTCCGGGCTGTGGAGCGCGATGAAGGTCGTCACGAACATCGCCGACAGCGCCGGCACCGTGTCGGTGTGGCCCGAGCGCGTCGGCCCGGTGCTGCCGACCGTGGAGTACGAGGGCAAGCCCTACCGCCACGTCCCCAACGGCAACCTGCTCGCGCCCACGTCGATGGAGCTGGAGCGCACGCTGTTCGGGCCGCGGATGGAGATCGCCCGCCAGTACGCCGCGCTCAACCAGCTCAACCCGGTCTCGGTCCCGACGCGCGACGCCTGGCTCGGCGTCGTCGCGGCCGGCAAGGTGTACTACGAGCTCGTCCAGGCGCTCGGCGAGCTCGGACTCGACCAGCGCGCGCTCGAGCGCGCCGGCATCCGGCTGATGAAGGTCGGGATGCTCTACCCGCACGACCGCGAGGCGTTCCGGGCCTTCGGTCGCGGCCTCGAAGAAGTGCTGGTGGTCGAGGAGAAGCTGCCGTTCCTGGAGACCGCGCTGCGCGACGCGCTGTACGGCACGGCCGGCGCGCCGCGGATCGTGGGCAAGAGCGACGAGCGCGGCGCGCCGCTGCTGTCGCCGGAGTCCGACCTGGACGCCGACGCCATCGCCGTCGCGCTGGCGTCCCGCCTCGGTCAACGCGTACAACTCGACTCGGTCACCGCGCGCGTCGCGACGATCGAGGCCCGGCGCGCGGTCACGCAGCGCACGGTCCCGACGCTCGCGCGCACGCCGATGTTCTGCTCCGGCTGCCCGCACAACACCTCCACGGCCAACCCGGACGACACGCTGCTGGGCGCCGGCATCGGCTGCCACACCATGATCCTGCTCGCGCCCGAGGGCAAGGGCACGATCACCGGCATCACGCAGATGGGCGGCGAGGGCGCGCAGTTCGTCGGGATGAAGGCCTTCACCGGTGACCAGCACTTCGTGCAGAACGTCGGCGACGGCACGTTCCACCACTCGGCCTCGCTGGCGATCCGCTTCGCCGCGGCGTCGGGCGCGAACATCACCTACAAGCTGCTCTACAACGACACGGTCGCGATGACCGGCGGCCAGGACGTCATCGGCCAGCTGAAGATCCCCGAGATGACGCGCTGGCTCGCGCTGGAGGGCGTCAAGAAGATCATCATCACGACCGAGGACCCCAAGCGCTACCGGTCGATGGACCTCGACCCCATCGCCTCGGTTCGCGACCGCGACGAGCTGGCCGAGGCCCAGGCCGAGCTGGCCGCCGTCCCGGGCGTGACGGTCCTGCTGCACGACCAGCACTGCGCCGCCGAGCTGCGGCGGGCGCGCAAGCGCGGCAAGGCGCCGGAGCCCGAGGAGCGCATCCACATCAACGAGCGGGTGTGCGAGGGCTGCGGCGACTGCGGCGCCAAGTCCACCTGCATGTCGGTGCTGCCGATCGAGACCGAGTTCGGCCGCAAGACGCAGATCCACCAGTCCTCGTGCAACAAGGACTACTCCTGCGTGAAGGGCGACTGCCCGTCGTTCCTGACGGTGATCCCGGCCAAGGACGCCAAGGTGCGCAGCACGCCGTCGGGCTTCCCGGCGCCGCCGTCCGGGCTGCCGGAGCCGGCGCTGAAGGTCTCGCGCGACGACTTCCTGATGCGGATGCCGGGCGTGGGCGGCACGGGCGTGGTGACGGTCTCGCAGATCCTGCAGATGGCCGCGATGCTCGACGGCAAGCACTCCTACGGGCTGGACCAGACCGGGCTGGCGCAGAAGGGCGGGCCGGTGGTCAGCGACGTCCGGATCGCGCGCGACCCGATCGAGGGCTCCAACAAGGCCAGCGCGGGCACGGCCGACCTGCTGCTCGGCTTCGACCTTCTCGGCGCCGCCCACCCGCTCAACCTGCTGGTGGCCGACGCGGCGCGGACGGTCGCGGTCGTCAACACGCACGCGGTCCCGACCGCGGCGATGGTGACCGACACGGGCGTCAAGTTCCCCGCCTTGGAGCGCAACGTGGCGGCGATCGGGAACGCGACCCGCTCCGACGAGAACGTCTACGTCGACGCCGAGGCGCTGAGCGAGGCGCTGTTCGGCGACCACATGCCGACCAACACCGTGTTGATCGGGGCCGCGTACCAGGCCGGCTGCCTGCCGCTGACCGCCGACGCGCTGGAGCAGGCGATCCGCCTCAACGGCGCGGCGGTCGAGAAGAACCTGGCGGCGTTCGCGTGGGGCCGCGCGGTGGTCGCGGCGCCGGACGCGGTGCGCGAGATCCTGGAGCACGACCGCGGCGCCGGGGCGAGCGGGGATATCGCCGCGGCGCCGCAAGAGCTTGACGGCGACGCGCGCGCGATCGTCGCGGCGACCGGCGCCGAGGGCGAGCTGGCGCGGCTGCTCGCGATCCGCGTGCCGGAGCTGATCGCGTGGGCCGGCGGCGGACGCCGCGGCGTCGCGCTGGCGCGCGAGTACGCCGAGGCCGTCGCCGAGGTCGCGCGGACCGAGACGCGGCGCGGGGCGCCCGGCGAGACCGCGATCGCCGAGGCCTACGCGCGCGGCCTGTTCAAGTTGATGGCCTACAAGGACGAGTACGAGGTCGCGCGGCTGCACCTCGACGCGGTCGAGCAGGCGAAGGTCGCCGGCGAGTTCGGCGACAAGGCCAAGGTGTACGTCATGCTCCACCCGCCGCTGCTGCGGGCCATGGGCATGAAGGACAAGATCAAGCTGCGCCGCTCCGCCGTGCCGCTGTTCAAGGGGCTGCGGGCGGCCCGGGGCCTGCGTGGCTCCAAGGTCGACGTCTTCGGGATGCCCAAGGTCCGCCGCGTCGAGCGCGCGCTGCCCGCCGAGTACCGGGCGCTGGTCGACCGGGCGCTGGAGCGGCTGACGCCGGTCACGCACGCGACCGTCGCCGAGATCGCCGACCTGCCCGACGTCGTCCGCGGCTACGAGGACATCAAGCTCGCCAACGTCGAGCGCTTCCGGGCCAGCGCGGCGGAGCTGGAGGACCAGCTGGCCCGCGGCGCCCAGTCGGGCGGCTTCGCGCTGCCGGTGATCCAGCCTTAGCGACGCGCGCTCGTCCCGGCGACTTCTTCGAGCAGCCGCGGCCGGCTGCGGTGCAGCGTCGCGATGTCGAGGTCGTCGAGGAGGCCGATGGCGACGGGGTCGGCGGCGTCGTCGGCGATGAGGATCGCGCCCCCGGGCCAGTAGGGGTGGGGCGGGCCGCCGCGGTGCAGGACCAGCGGCTCGTAGATCCAGGAGCCAGTGTTCGCGATCCGCGGGCGGCCGCCGGGGCCGGCCCAGAGGGCGGCGTCGTCGCTCGCGTGGGGGCCGGAGCGGTGGACGTGGCCGAAGATCACCCAGTCGGGGTCGACGCCGACGCGGGCGGCCGCGTGGGCGAGCGCCGGGATCGACGCGCGCTGCATCTGGCGGCCGAGCAGGATCCGGGTCAGCGGCGCGATGCGGTGCGGCTGCAGCGCGCGCGGGCTCGGCATCGTCGCCGCGCGCAGCAGCTCGGCGGCGTCCTCGAGCGCGGTCGCCAGCGGGCGCGGCAGCGCGCGCGTCAGCCGCGACTCGGCGCCGGTCCGCGGCCGCCGCGAGCGCTCGTACGCCGCGGGGCCCACGACGGCCGGCCGGCCGTTGGCCTCGCGCACATGCGCGCGCCGCAGGCCCCAGGCCGACTCCGGCAAGAGGTGGCGATCGAGATAATGGCCATGGTGCGCCCAGATGCGCGGGGTCAGCCACACGCCCGGCGTCCGGACCTCGACCGGCGCGGGCGCGAGCCAGCTCGTGACCTCCGCCAGCAGCGCGGTCGCCGCGTTGGGCACGACGGCGTCGGGCGCCAGCGCCGCGCCCTGCGCCCGCGCCCAGGACCGCGCGAGCGCCCGGTCGTGGTTGCCCGGCACGAGGACGATCGGCCGCTCCGGCCCCATCCGCCGCCCGATCGCGCGCAGCACCGGCTCGGCGACGGCGAGCGCCTGCATCGGCCGCCCCTCCGACAGCTCCACGACGTCGCCGAGCAGCACGAGCCGGTCGACGTCGTCGAGCGCCGCGAGCAGGACCCCGAGCGCCTCGGGATGGCGCAGCACGTCGCGACCGAGCCGGCTGCCGAGATGGAGATCCGAGATGACGAGCGTCCGCAACGGTCAACCCAGAGTAGGAGGCGGACTCGGGTCCACCAGCTCCCACAGCAGCGTCGACCAGCCGAAGTCGCGGGCGCCCATGCCGTAGCCGAGGCGCGACTCGTAGTACTCGCGGAAGCCCTCGCGGGCGACGACGGCGTGCAGGCGGGCGGCCATCGTGTCGGCCTCCGCGTCCAGGCCGAGGCGGCGCAGGCCGAGCGAAACGAGCCACGCGCTGTTCACCCAGGACGGGCCGCGCCAGTGGCGGTGGCGGCCCCACCAGGTCTCCCGCGACGTGTAGGTGGGGTCGTCGAGCGACACGGCCGGCAGCGGGATCGCGGCGGCGAAGCCCGGCGCGCGCAGGACGTCGGCGACGAGGCGCTGCGCGATCGCGTCCGGCAGATCGGGCAGCGCCAGCGGCGCCAGCGTGTCCCACGTCACCGGGCGCAGCGACGGCGGCGTGGGGGAGACCGCGTTGCGGACGTCGTCGGCGAAGCGCCCGCGCCGCGGGTCCCACAGGCGCTCGATCAGCGCCGGCGTCGGCGACGGGCGCCCCAGCGCCTGCTCGCTCAGCGACCAGGCGACGTTCGTCAGCACCTCGCACACGACCGGGCCGCCGCCGGCCGCGATGCCCCGGGCGTCGAACCCCAGCCGCCGGTTGCGCGCGATCAACACGGGGAACAACGGCCGGCCCTGGCCGACGCGGCCCCAGACGTGGTCGAACTTCGGCGACGCGTCCATCCCGGACTCGTCGGGCTGGATCAGCCACAGCAGCCCGTCGTCCTCGAGCGCGCGGTGCTCGCGCAGCCACGCGTGGTGGGCGAGGATGCGCGGCTCCTCGACCGGCGCGCTGCCCGCCGCCCAGCGCCACGCCCATGCCAGCAGCGGCGGCTGGATCGTGCGCGTCATCAGGTCCTCGCGCGACGCGATGTTGTAGCGGATGGCCCGCTGGGCGTCGAGCGGGTGGCCCCAGAGGATCGTGTGCCCGATGAACCCGTCCGGGTCCGACGCGTTGAGCAGCGTCTTCAGCTCGGCCCGCGCGCCCGCCGGGTCGAAGCGCCGCCGCACGATCGCGTGGAAGCAGGAGTCCCAGTACCACTGCCACGGGTACGAGCGCGGGCTCGGGACCGAGAACGCGTAGCGCCGGCCGCGGTACTCGCCCTCGCGCCAGTTGCCCTCCAGCAGCGCCCGCGCCTGCGCGCCGACGTCGAAGGCCGCGGTGCTCAGTGCCCGCTCGCGGGCTTCTTGTAGGGCTTGATCGTCAGCGTCGCGGTGAACGAGGTGACCCCGATCTTCAGCGTGGCCCTGGCCTTCGCGGTGTGCCCCTTGCGCACCGCCGCCAGGAGCTTCTTGGTGGCCTTGATCGTGATCTTGACGCGTCCGCTGGACGGCACCGTGAACTTCCCGCTGCCCGCGGTCGCCTTGCCGAGCAGCACCTTGATGGTGCCCTTGGCCTTGGCCGGCGTCGCCCGGAAGGTCAGCGTGAAGCGCCCCTTGCGGTCCAGCCGCAGGCTGCGGGTCAGGCTCTTCATGGTGGCCTTGGGGACCGTGAACGTCTGCCTGCTGCCGGCGCCGCCGGTCTCGCCGGTCCCCGGCCCGCTGCCGCCGCCGCCCGGGCCGCTGTCGCTGCCCGGCCCGCCGCCGCCGGCGCCGCCACCGCCCGTGCCGTTGCCGTCGCGCCCGCCGCCCCCGCTCTGCGTCCCCGGCTGGCTGCCGGCGACGAACGTCCGGTCGGCGCCGGTCGCGACGATCGCGCCGCCGCGCAGGACGATCGCGCGCACGTGGTAGGTCTGCCCGGCCGTCAGGCCGCCGGTGCTGACCGTGAAGTCCTGCAGGCCGGCGCCGGTCACGGTCGTCGCCGGCGAGCGCGCGCCGTAGGCGGCGGTGCTCCCGAGCTCGAACGCGGCGGCCGTCCCGCTCGCCGCGCCGGGGTCGACGCGCGCGTGGAACGTCGCGTGGTCCTCGTACAGGTCGTCGGGCGCGTCGGTGACCGCGCAGGTCGGGTCGCTGGTCTGGATCGACCACGACGACAGCGAGCCGACGTCGCCCTGGCCGCCGTCGGTGACGTGCAGCGTCCAGGTCCCGAACCGGTCCTCGGCGGCGAACGCCGACAGCGCGCCGTTGGGGCGCCACGGGCCGCTGACGGTCCCGGCGACCGTCGCGAGCTCCTGGATCTCGCTGGCGCCGGCGTCGTCGAAGACCAGCGGCGCCGACGCCACCAGCTTGCCGCCCGAGTAGAAGTGCTGGGTGTCGACGCCGGGGCGCTCCATCAGGTCGACGGTCGTCCCGCTCGGGGACGTCAGCCAGGCGTGGAGGTCGCCGATCCACGTGTGCGCCGCGGTCAGCAGGACGCGCATCCCGGTGCCGACGCGGCCGTGGGTCGGGACGTTCAGCGTCGAGGTCAGGCCGCCCGACGGCGCGTTGTCGGGGATGGCGGCGGGCGTGGTGTACGAGCGCGTGGACACGCCGGTCCCGCTGCCGATCGGGAGGCTGATCGGGAAGCTCTGCGTGCCCTGGTCGGCCGTGATCGTCAGCGTGGTCGCGGCGATCGCCGCGCAGCCGACCGCGGGGTCGACGTGGATCGTGAACGGCGCGCCCGCCGACCCGTGCGCCGCGATCGTGCCGAGGCTCGCCGCGCCCTGGACGACCGTCACGCCGCCGGTCGCCGACGTCAGCGTCGCCCGCACGCCGGTCAGCGCGCTCCCGCCCGCGTTGGCGACCGGGACCGTGAAGGCGGTGTCCTGGTCCAGCGGCGCGGCGGCCACCGACGGCGCGCCCGGCGTCGCCACGGGCGGCGTGTCGAACGCGTCGACCGCGTGGGTGGAGTTGGGCGTCGTCACGGCGCGGGAGCCCATGCCGCGGTGCGCGAACACCTGCCAGATCGCGGCGCTGTGGGCGCCGCCGTCCGCGGCCGTGTCGGCCTGCAGGATCTTGTCGCGCATGTCGAGGAAGCTCGGGTCCTTGGGCGACAGGCGCAGCGCGCTGGTGACGAGCGCGCGGGCGACGTCGGCGCCGAGCTTCTGGCGCAGGTCCCACAGCGTCTCGGACCAGATCTCGCCGTCGGCGTGGGGCTCGAAGCGCGGGTGGTCGGCGCCGTAGGCGTCGACGCGGCCGAGGTCGCCGAACGTGAAGCCGCCGGTGCCGGCGCCCGAGCCGGCGGCGCCCGGGCAGTGCGTCGCGTCCGCGCTGCCGACGGGGCAGTCGACCGCGTTGTCGCGGATCCCCGTGTCGGTGTCGTTGGTGACGTAGGCGCCGATCAGCTCGTCGCCGGCGTGGGCGGGATCGTCGACGAGAAGTCCCTGATCGGTCAGGTAGTCCAAGGCGTAGAAGTCGCTCCAGCCCTCGCTCAGCGCCTGCGACTGGCGGGCGAACAGGCCGTTGGCCTTGCCGTCGCCGCCGACGAGCCGTGCGGTCAGCCCGTGCGTGTACTCGTGGTAAACGATCGTCGCGTCGTCGCCACCGCTGACGGCCGGGAACGGGGCCTTGAACAGGTACATCTGCATGACCGGCGACTGGCCGTCGGGCTTCACCGTCATGTTGGAGTTGTTGAAGCTCGAGTAGTCGTCGGTCTCCGCCAGCAGCGGGTCGTCGCCCTCGAACGCGCCCGACGCCGCGGTGAAGTCGATCGGCGGCTGGGCCAGCCAGTCATGGAACCGGTTGGCGGCGTAGAAGACCTGGGTGGTCACCTGGTTGACGTTGGCCGCCGCGCTGCTCAGGGTGGCGCCGTCCCAGGTGCAGACGCCGCCGAACCGCGTCGGGCACGTCTGGCCGGCGGCCGGTACGAGCGGCGTCGTGGTGTAGGTGAAGTCGTTGCCGCCGCTGCGCGGGACCTCGACGTCGCCGCCGATCCCGTCCGGGGCCGACCGGTCCGCGTAGGCGTGGACGTCGGGGCCGCTGAGGCTGTTGGCCGGCGAGGAGAGCCAGGGGCCGATGTCCCGCGTCGCCAGCGTGCCGTCGCCGGGGTGCAGCTCCTGGACCGTGGCGTTCGACGCCAGCGTGTCGGTCAGCGAGTGGCGGGTGAGCACGGCGCCGGTCGCGGCGTCGACGAGCACCTCGTACACGTACGGGGCGACGCCGGCCACGACGAGCTTCCAGGCGAGGCGGTCGCCGTCGGGGTCGGCGAGCGTGACGAGCGCCGCGGTGTCGCCGCCGGCGAAGGTGGTGGACCGGGTCGGGTCGCCGCCGCGGGTCACGCCCGGGTCGCCGTCGACCCGCACGCCGAGGTCGCGCTGCGCGGCGGCGCGCGCGGCGGCAGGGCCGAGGGGCGGCGTGGCGCCCGGCGGCGCGAGGTCGTGGACGGGGGCGCCCGTGGTGTTGACGAGCCGGCCGTCGGCGGTGACGTTCGCGGTCAGCGCCGAGTCGTAGGCCGGGATGCCGCCGGCGACCTGCGCGAAGGCGAGATGCGTCATGCCGTCGCTGGTCGTCGTCCGGCGCTCGAGGCGCAGCTGCGCGAGGTCCTGGCCGTCGAGCCCGTAGGCCGCCGCGTGGTCGCGGACGTAGCCGAGCGCGATCGCGGCGGGGTCCGCGCCGCTGGGGTCGGTGAGGAACCCGTCGGCGCGGCCGACGTCGCGCAGGCCACCGGTCTCCGGGTCCGTCGAGACCGTGCTCTGCGGACCCAGGCGCTTGCCCAGCGCGACGCGCGCGTCGGCCGTCGCGTCGCCGACCGCGGCGCGGTCCCCGGAGCGCGCGTCGTACTCCGTCAGGCCCGTGTCGGCGGCCGTCGCGGCCGTCGCGGCAAGGCTGCTCGAAGCTACGCAAAGCGCGCACGCGACGAGCACCTCCCGGATCGGCCATCTCAGCACGACCCCCGTTCTATCGGCCTGAAGGGCTCAGTGCCTGAGAGTTTCCGTGCATCTGGCGCGCTTCGCGCCGGCGCGGAAGCGTGATCGCGGCGGCGATCAGGGCGCCCGCGGCGGCCCAGAAGCCCAGGGCGGCCAGGGCGTCGCTGAAGTCACCGGGAGTCGGTGCGTCGGTGGCGATCCCGAAGAACAGCGTCCCGCCGATCGCGTAGCCGAGCGCGGCCGCGGTCTGCTGGGTCGTGGTGAGGACGCCGGAGGCCGAGCCGGCCGACGCGACGGGGACGTCGCGCAGGACGTGGGCGAGCGCGCCGGGCATGACCAGGCCGTTGCCGGCGCCCATCACCGCGAGCCCGACGAGCAGCGGCGCGGTGGGGAGCGCGGCCGCGTCCTGGTGCAGCAGGAGCAGCGCCGAGACCGAGAGCGCGCCGGCGACCGTGACCAGCGCGCCGAGCGCGATCACCCGCTGCGGGCCGCCGACGCGCGCGGCGAGCCGCGGGGCGATCAGCGACGTCGCGAAGAACGCGACGGCCAGGGGCGTGAAGACGAGGCCGGAGACGATCGCGCTCAGCCCCTCGCCGCGCTGCAGGTACTGCGCGAGCCCGACGAAGTAGACCGGGACCGCGGCCCAGAACGCGAGGACGACCAGCGTGCCGGTGACGAACGGGCGCAGCGTGAAGAGGTCCAGGTCGACCAGCGGCGCGCCGCCGGCGCGGGCCAGCGCGCGCTCGTGGCGCACGAACAGCGCGCCGACGGGCACCGCGGCGGCGAGCGCGACCGGCACCCACCACGGCCAGCCGGCCTCGCGGCCCTCGACGACCGGCGTGACGACGAGCAGCAGCGCCGCGGTGAGCAGGGCGACGCCGGGCAGGTCCAGGCGGCGGGCCTGCTCGGCCCGGGACTCCGGCAGCACGCGGCCCGCGATCAGGATCGTGGCGACGCCGACCGGCAGGTTGATCGCGAAGACCGCGCGCCAGCCGGCCAGGGCGATGAGCGCGCCGCCGACGATCTGGCCGGCGATCGACGCGATGCCGATCACGCCGCCCAGAATCGCGAAGGCGCGCGGGCGCTCGTGCGCGGCGAACTCGACCTGGATGATCGACAGCACCTGCGGCTGCATCAGCGCCGCGCCGAGGCCCTGGGCGACGCGGGCGGCGATCAGCGTGGTCGACGTCGGCGCGGCGCAGCAGGCGGCCGACGCGGCGGTGAACAGCGCCATGCCGAGCCGGAACGCGCGCCGGCGGCCGATCGCGTCGCCGATCCGGCCGCCCGTGATGAGCGTCACCGCGTAGGCGAGGACGTAGCCGGCGACGATCCACTGGATCGCGGCGGGCGGCGCGTGGAGGTCGCTCTGGATCGACGGGCTGGCGACGTTGACGATGAAGACGTCGAGGATCGCCATGAACATCGCGGTCAGGACGGTGCCGAGGAGCAGGGAACGGGGAGGGGTTGCGGCCATGGCTTCAGGGTGCGACCATCGGGATCCAGGTACAAGAGAGGGGCTCATCCTGGTATCGCAAGCACCACCCTTGGAGACGGCGGAGGTCGACGGCGCGGTCCGCCGCCGCGAGCTGGCCGACTTCCTGCGCACGCGCCGCGCGGCGCTCACGCCGCGAGATGTGGGCCTGCCCGAGGGCGGCCGGCGCCGGACGCCGGGCCTGCGGCGCGAGGAGGTCGCACAGCTCGCCGGGGTCGGGACCACGTGGTACACGTGGCTGGAGCAGGCGCGCGACGTCCGCGCGTCGCGGTCGGTCCTCGAGGCCGTCGGCGAGGCGCTGCGGCTGACGCCCGCCGAGCACCGCCACCTGCTGCGGCTCGGACGCGGCGAGGAGGTCGAGCTGCCGGGGCCCGGAAGCGAGCGCGTGAGCGCGACGCTGCAGCGGCTGATCGCCAACCTCGGTCCCAACCCCGCGTACCTGATCGGCCGGCGCTGGGACTACCTGGCGTGGAACGGCGCGAGCGTCGCGCTGTTCGGCGACCCGGCCCAGCGGCCGGAGGGGCGGCGGAATCATGTGTGGGCGCTGTTCACTGATCCGGAACGCCGAGCGCTCGTCACCGACTGGGAGGAGACGACGCGGTCGGTCGTCGGGCGCTTCCGCGCCGACGCGGCGCGGCACGTCGGCGACCCGGCGTTCGAGGAGCTGATCGACGACCTCAAGGACGCGAGCGCCGTGTTCCGCCGCCTGTGGAAGCGCCACGAGGTGGTCGGCGACCTCATCGGGCGCAAGGTGCTGCGCCATCCGGACGTGGGCGACCTGGTCTTCGAGCACGCCGCGCTGCGGCCGGCGGAGGCGCCCGACCAGCGGCTGGTCCTGTACTCGCCGCTGCCGGAGGCGGACACCGCCGCCAAGATGATGGCGTTGATCGAGGCGCGCGGTGGCTGATCCGGTCGACGCGCTCTACGCGGGCGAGTTGGAGGACTTCGTCGGCGCGCGCGACGCGCTGGCCAAGGCGCTGCGGGCCGACGGCGACCGCGCGGCGGCGGCCGCGGTCAAGAAGCTCCCGAAGCCGACGCGCGCGGCGTGGGCCGTGAACCGGCTGGTGCGCGAGCGGCCGGACGAGGTGCGGGCGCTCGTCGAGGCGGGCGACGCGCTGGCCGGCGCGCAGGAGCAGCTGCTCGACGGCGCCGATCCGGAGGTCCTGCGCGGCGCGGCCGAGGCGGCCCGGCGGCTCGTCGACGCGCTCGCCGCCGAGGCGCCGGTCGACGGGGCGGCCAAGGACAAGGTGCGCGCGACGCTGCACGCCGCGACCGTCGACCCGGACGTGCGCGCGGAGGTGGCCGCGGGTCGCGTGGTCAAGGAGCGCAGCGCGTCGGGCTTCGGCGGGCTGGAGGCGCTGATCGCCGCGGGGCGTGGGGCGCCGTCGTCGTCGCCGCCGCGTACGAAGCGGGCGCCGGCCAAGGCCCCGGCCAAGCCGGCGGCGCCCCGCGGGCCCGACCCACGCGAGCTCCGCCGCCGCCGCGACGCGCTCCGTCGCGCGCTGGAGGCCGAGGCCGACGCGGAGTCCGCCGTCGACGGCGCGCGCCGCGCCCTCGAGCAGGTCGAGTCGACCCTCGCCGCCCGCCGCCTCGACCTCGAAGCCGCCGAGGAATCCCTCTCCAACGCCCACAGCCGCCGCGAACGCGCCGAGCAGGCCGCGGCCGAGCTCGACACCGCGAGCTGAAGCGCGGCGCGTCAGCGCACGGCCGCGCCGAGCACGGTGTGTGCCGGCACCACGGCGCCCGCCGCCACGTGCGCGCCGCAAAGCAGCGCCGCGGACGGCCCCAGGCGCACGTCGTCGCCAACGCTGATCGGCGCGGCGGCCAGGCCCTGCTCGCGGACCGGGCGCTCGGGATCCTCGAAGAGAGGTGCGGCGTCGATGATCACGACCTCGTCGCCGAGCACGCAGCGCGCGCCGATCGTCACGGTCGTGCGCGCGGTCACCGCGCAGCGGTCGCCGAGCATGGTGCGCGGCCCGACGCGCACGACGGCCCCGGCGGCGAGGTGGAAGCGGCAGCCGTCGCTCAGCGCCACGCCGTCGCCCAGTTCCAGGTGCGCGCCGGCGTCCAGGTCGAACACGACGTCGCGGCCGACCACCACGCCGTCGCCCACGACGACGCCGCGCCGCCGAGCCCGCGCCGCGCGCCAGCGGTCGCGCCGTCCGGGGGCCCGCGGCGGCGCGCTCGGCGGGGCGACCGCGTCGGGTCCGGCGAACGGCGCCTCAGAACGACGATGGGCGGCGCACATGCGCCGCCCATCGTGACAGTTGGTCGCTGCCGGTGGCCCGGAGGCTAGGCGGCGACGCGGAGGCCCTTGACGTCGCCGTCGGCGGCGAGGCGGCGCAGTCCGCGCTCCTCGGCCTGGCGCGCCTTGGAGGGCGGCATCCCGAGCCGGCGGGCGGCCTGGACGAGCGTGTGCTCGCCGTCGCCACCGGTGCCGAAGCGCAGGTGGATGACCTCGCGCTCGTCCTCGGGGAGGCGGTTGACGGCTTCCCGCAGGGCCGAAGCCTCGGTCTCGCGCTCGACCTCCTCGTCGACGGTCTCGCCGTCGGCGGGAAGCAGGGCGCCCAGCGCGGTCTCGCCGTCGTCGCCGACGGTCTGGTCGAGGCTGGCCAGCGCGCGATCGCGCTCGCGCAGCAAAGCGACTTCCTCGAGCTCGAGCTCGGCCGCGGCGGCGATCTTCTCGTCCGTCGGCGGCTCGCCGTGCTCGGCGGTCAGCTCGCGCTCGACACGCGCGATGCGGCGCGCACGCTGCGACATGTGGGAGGGCAGGCGGATCGTGCGGCCCGTGTTGTCGAGGCCGCGCTGCAGCGCCTGGCGGATCCAGATGGTCGCGTACGTGGAGAAGCGGTAGCCCTTGCGGTAGTCGAACTTCTCGACGGCGCGGATGAGGCCGAGCATGCCTTCCTGGACGAGGTCATCCAGGGTCAAGCCCTGCCCCACGTAGTGCCGCGCCACGGAGACGACCAGCCGGAGGTTGGAGTTCACCAAGAGGTCCTTGGCGTCCAGATCGCCCTTCTCGATGCGCTGGGCGAGCTCGATCTCCTTGGCGGGATCGAGCAGCTGGTACTGACTCGCCCGCCGCAAGAGCTGGTCAAGCGGCGACGCGAGGACGTCGTTCGTGAACGTGGGGGTGAGGGTGGAGGGGGTCAACAAGGTCCTTTCCCGGGCAAAATCCCGATAACTACACTCGGAATTCTACGCCAGATTCGTTGCTCACGCAACTGTGCAACGTGACACATTGTCACGCGTTGCGATGTGGGGGAGATCGGGGTCAGCGTCGCTTGCCTCAGCGACAGGAGAACCTTCCCATCCCGTGCTCAAGCGCTCCTAAGGAGGGGTTACTGCCCTCTTCGGCGCACATTGATGTGTCCCCTGCTCGGGGTCAAACGTTACGTTCCGCCGCTCTGCGACGCCAATCTCGGCCCAGATGGGCCAGTTGGCGCGTGGACGCATAGCGGAGGTCGGCGCCCCAACCGGTCTGGACGGACGCCAGCGAGACAGGTGATACGTCCATGTCCAGTATGTCGGATGCGCGCCGCGCGATCTCCAACTGGCCGAGCGCGGTCGGGTGGACGGCGTCAGGAAACCGACGCCGCCAGCCGCCGAAGTCGTCCAGGTCGACGACCGTCGCACCGCTGGACGCCGCGCGTTCGCGGACGATCGCGTTGAGGTCGGCCACCTTCGCGCCCGCGCGCGGGCGCCCGAGGTCGAGCGGGACGGTCGCCACGCAGATCAGCGCCGCGCGGGTCGCCAGCGCGTCCAGGATCGCCTGCAGAGCGCCGGCGAAGGCGCGCGGGTCCCAGTCGAGCGCGCGGACGTCGTTGGTCCCGACGCCGACGCAGGCCAGCGCGTAGTCGTCGCGCAGCCGGCCCAGGAACGACGCTTCGACGTCGGTCGAAAGAGCACCCGGTCGGGCTAGACGGTGGAACGGGAGGTCCAGCGCCTCGGCCAGCCATTGCGGCCAGGCGCGCGGCGGGACGCCGAACGCGCCCTCCTCCGGCCCGCACATGATCGAGTCGCCGAGCGCGAGGACGGGCCCGCGCGCCGTGCCTTCAGGCAAGCCGCCCCGCCTCCTCGGTCGCCGCGCGCAGCCGCTTGGCGTGCTCGGGGCGCAGCTGGCCGGCGCGCAGCGCGAACTTCCACGCGCCGCCCGCGGTCCCCGGCAGGTTCATCCGCGCCTCGCTGCCGAGGCCGAGGACGTCCTGCGCCTGGAGCATCACCAGCGGCGCCGGCGAGGTCATCCACAGGCGGATGAGGCCCCAGTCGACGTCGTCGTCCGCCAGCCCGGCGGCCGCCAGCGCGGCCAGCGCCTCGCGCCGGCGCGGCTCCTCGAGCGTCGACCACCACCCGCGCAGCGTGTCGGTGTCGTGCGTGCCGGTGTAGGCGACGACGTCGGCGCGGTGGTTCTCCAGCCGGTGCGGCCCGCGCGGGTCGTCAGGGTCGAACGCGAACTGCAGGACCACCATGCCCGGGTAGCCCAGCGCGCGCCGCAGCCGCGTGACCGGCGGCGTGATGACGCCGAGGTCCTCGGCGATGAAGGGCATGGTGCCGATCTCCCGTGCTCCCGCGTCGAACGGCGCCCGTCCCGGCCCGCGCCGCCACACGCCGCCGCGCGCGTCGCGGTCGCCCGCCGGCACCGCCCAGTAGGCGACGAACGCCCGGAAGTGGTCGAGGCGAGCCAGGTCATACAACGCGAACGTGCGCCGGAACCGCTCGACCCACCAGCGGTAGCTCCGGCGCTGCAGGGCCGGCCAGTCGTAGATCGGGTTGCCCCAGCGCTGGCCCAGGGCGGTGAACGCGTCAGGCGGCACGCCGGCGACGACGTCGTCCTGGAACAGCTCCGGCCACGCCTTCTGGTCGTAGCCGCCGGGCGCCACGTAGATCGGGACGTCGCCGATCAGCCGCACGCCGCGCTGCGCCGCATAGGCGCGCAGCGCGCCCCACTCGCGCTCGAAGCGCACCTGGTCGGGCAGCATCCGCGGCGGGAGGGTGGGGGCCCAATACTCGTGGCGCGCGACGAAGTCCTCGACCTCCTCGCGGGCGACCGGCGCGTCGGGCCGTTCGAGGAACCCGTGCCACGCCGCGAACGCCGACGACGCCTTGTACGGCGAGCCATAGCGATCCGGCGGCCCAAGTGGGAGCATCTGCCACCAGCTCTGCCCGGCCTCGGCGAGCCAATCGACGAACCACCGCGCCTCGCCGCCCAAGCGTCCGCCCGGCAGGGACGTCAGGTGCAGCTGGACGCCGCTGGAGCGTCCAGTCAGGTGCAATGAGGCGTCGGTCACTGGTTTTCCACGTTCGTCAGCCGCCATTCTGGGAAGAGTCGCCACTACGTGCCCGCTCGCCAAACCGACCAACCGCCCTCGACCCGCCTCGTGAAGAACGACGGGACGAAGCGCGCCAAGCCCGCGGCCCCGCCGCGCATCGTGATCCTCGAGCCCGGCCCCGTCCTCGACGGCGGCCGCTTTCCGGCCAAGCGCACCGCCGGCGAGTCGGTCGACGTTCGCGCGACCATCTTCGCCGACGGCCACGACGTCCTGCGCGCGGTCGTCAAGTGGCGAACGCCCAGCGGCCGCCGCTGGCACGAGGCGCCGCTGACGCACATCGACAAGGACATCGACGGCGACACCTACGTCGGCACGTTCTCCGTCGACCAGCTCGGCCGCCACCAGTGGACGATCGACGCGTGGATCGACCGCTTCGCCTCCTGGCGCGAGGAGCTGGCGCGCAAGGTCCAGTTCGGCCAGCACGACCTCGCCGGCGAGCTGAGCGAGGGCGTCGTCCTGCTGGAGGCCGCCCACGAGCGCGCCAAGGCGGGGTCGGACCGCAAGCTGATCAAGCACGCGATCCGGACGCTCACCGACGAGGACGCGCCCGAGGAGGCCAAGCACGACGTCGCGCTCGGCCCCGAGCTGCTGGCGGCCGTCGAGCGCTACCCGGACCGCGCCGACGAGGCCGCGACGCTGCCCGAGCCGTTCGACGTCGACGTCGACCGCCCGCTGGCGCGCTTCGGCTCCTGGTACGAGCTGTTCCCGCGCTCGTGGGGCGGGTTCCGCGGCACCGCGGAGGCCGTGCCGCAGATCGCCGCGCTCGGCTTCGACGTCCTGTACCTCACGCCGGTCCACCCGATCGGGGTCACCAACCGCAAGGGCCGCAACAACGCGCTGACGGCCGGCGCGGACGACCCGGGCTCGCCGTGGGCGATCGGCCTCAAGGGCGTCGGCGGCCACGAGGCCGTGCACCCGGACCTCGGGACGCTCGACGACTTCCAGCACCTGGTCGAGGTCGCCGGCGAGCACGGCATGGACATCGCCATCGACTTCGCGATCCAGTGCAGCGCCGACCACCCGTGGCTGACCGAGCACCCGGAGTGGTTCCACCGCCGCCCCGACGGCTCGCTGAAGTACGCCGAGAACCCGCCCAAGAAGTACCAGGACATCTACAACGTCAACTTCCAGTGCGAGGACTGGCGCAACCTCTGGAACGCACTGCGCGACGTCGTCCTGCTGTGGATCGAGCGCGGCGTCAAGGTCTTCCGCGTCGACAACCCGCACACGAAGCCGATCGCGTTCTGGGAGTGGCTGCTGCGCGAGGTCCGCGCCAAGCACCCCGACACGATCTTCCTGGCCGAGGCGTTCACCCGCCGCGCGGTGATGCGCACGCTGGCCAAGGTGGGGTTCAACCAGTCCTACACCTACTTCACGTGGCAGCAGGCGCGCTGGGAGCTGGAGCGGTACGTGGACGAGCTCGCCCACGAGACCGCCGACTACTACCGCCCCAACTTCTTCGCCAACACGCCGGACATCCTCACCGAGCAGCTCCAGCACGGCGGCCGCGCGGCGTTCGAGTCGCGCCTCGTGCTCGCCGCGACGCTCAGCCCGACCTACGGGATCTACTCGGGCTACGAGTGGATCGAGCACACGGCGGTCAAGCCCGGCAGCGAGGAGTACCTGGACTCCGAGAAGTACGAGCTGAAGCAGCGGACGCTCGACGGCGCGCCGCTGCTCGGCCTCATCCGGCTGCTCAACGAGGCCCGCCGCGCGCATCCCGCGCTGCAGCACCTGTCCGACATCACGTTCCTGGACACCCACAACGACGGCCTGATCGCCTACCTCAAGCGCCACGATGACGACGCGATCCTGACCGTCGTCTGCCTCGACCCCCAATGGGCCCAGGAGGGCTCCGTGCACGTGCCGGACGACGTCGGCCTGCCGTGGGCCTTCCAGGTCCAGGACCTGCTGGACGGCACCCGCTACGACTGGCACGTGGGCGACAACTACGTCCGCCTCGCGCCCGGCGACCGCCAGGCGCACCTGTTCCGTGTGGTGAACGGCTAACCGATGACGACCGAAGCGCGCGAGTCGCCCGCCGACGACCAGAGCCCGGTGCGGTTCGAGGCCGCCGACGACGGCCAGACCCTCCAGGACGAGCACGAGGGCAAGGCCAAGACCCTCAGCCCCGCCGATCCGAACCACTGGTTCGAGCGCGATCCGCTGTGGTTCAAGCGGGCGCTGTTCTACGAGATCCACCTGCGCGGGTTCTACGACGGCAACGACGACGGCGCCGGCGACTTCGTCGGGCTGACCGAGAAGCTCGACTACCTGCAGTGGCTCGGGGTCGACTGCATCTGGCTGCTGCCGATGTACGCCAGCCCGCTGCGCGACGGCGGCTACGACATCGCCGACTTCTACGCGATCCATCCGGATTACGGAACGGTCGAGGACTTCGAGGCGTTCATCCTGGCCGCGCACGAGCGCGGCATCCGCGTCATCGCCGACCTGGTGATGAACCACACGTCGAGCGACCACCCGTGGTTCCAGCGCGCGCGCCACGCGCCGCCCGGCTCGCCCGAGCGCGACTGGTACGTCTGGTCCGACACCGAGGACAAGTACCCCGACGCGCGGATCATCTTCACCGACACCGAGACGTCGAACTGGTCGTGGGACCCGGTCGCCGGCCAGTACTTCTGGCACCGCTTCTTCTCCCACCAGCCGGACCTCAACTACGACAACCCCGAGGTCCACGAGGCGATGATGGACGTCATGCGCTTCTGGCTGGACCGCGGCCTGGACGGGTTCCGCCTGGACGCCGTGCCGTACCTGTACGAGCGCGAGGGCACCAACTGCGAGAACCTGGAGGAGACGCACGAGTTCCTCCGCAAGCTGCGCGCGACCGTGGACGAGGAGTACCCGGACCGCGTCCTGCTCGCCGAGGCCAACCAGTGGCCGGAGGACGTCGTCGAGTACTACGGGAAGGGCGACGGCGACGAGTGCCACATGGCCTTCCACTTCCCGATCATGCCGCGCATGTTCATGTCCTTGCGCCGCGAGGACGCGACGCCGATGGCCGAGATCCTCGAGCGCACGCCCGACATCCCGCGCACCGCGCAGTGGGGCCTGTTCCTCCGCAACCACGACGAGCTGACGCTCGAGATGGTCACCGACGAGGAACGCGACTACATGTACGGGGAGTACGCCAAGGACCCGCGCATGAAGATCAACGTCGGGATCCGGCGCCGGCTCGCGCCGCTGCTCGACAACGGGCGCGACGAGATCGAGCTGATGACGGCGATCCTGTTCTCGCTGCCCGGCTCGCCGGTCCTGTACTACGGCGACGAGATCGCCATGGGCGACAACATCTACCTCGGCGACCGCGACGGCGTGCGCACGCCGATGCAGTGGACGGGCGACCGCAACGGCGGCTTCTCGCGCGCGGACTTCGCGCAGCTCTACGCACCGCCGCTGATGGACCCCGTCTACGGATTCCAGGCCGTGAACGTCGAGGCGCAGCTGCGCACGCCGACGTCACTGCTGCGCTGGCTCCACCGCTTCGTGGCGCTGCGCAAGGAGCATCCGGTCTTCGGCCTCGGCGACTACCACCACCTGGCGACCGAGAACCCGCGGATCTTCGCCCACGTGCGGACGTACGCCGACGACGTCGTCATGTGCGTGCACAACGTCGCGCGCTCGGCGCAGGCGGTGGAGCTCGACCTGCACGAGTACGAGGGGCGCTACCCGGTCGAGATGTTCGGCCGCTCGCGCTTCCCGCGCATCGGCGAGCTGCCCTACCTGCTGACGCTCGCGCCGCGCGGGTTCTTCTGGTTCGTCCTGGAGAAGCCGCCCGAGGAGCAGCGCGACGACGAGAACAACAGCGAGGAGAACGCATGACGCCCGTCCGCGAGCTGCGCCTCCCCGGCGAGGACGCCCTGCGCGAGTTCGTGATCGCGCAGCGCTGGTTCGGCTCGAAGTCCCGCGAGGTCGCCCACTTCCGCGTGCTGGAGACGATCGCGCTCACCGAGCAGCCGCTCGGCCTGGCGGTCCTCGAGGTCGAGTTCCTGCCCGGCACCCACGAGCTGTACCAGCTGCCGCTCGGCGCCAAGCCCGAGGGCGAGTGGGACGACGGCGTCATCTGCGTCAACGAGGGCATGGTGATCTACGACGCCATGGCCGACCCGGACACCGCGCGCCAGCTCGTCCGGCTGATCGCGGCCAACACCGAGATCGAGACCGGGCAAGGGACCGCGGAGTTCCGGCCGATCGGCGACGCCGCGCTGCCGGCGGAGGTCGGCACGGTGCGGCCGATGGGCGCCGAGCAGTCCAACTCCTCCGTGGTGCTCGACGAGAAGTACGTGTTGAAGGCCTACCGCCGCCTCGGCGCCGGGCCGAACCCGGAGCTCGAGATCCTCCGCTTCCTCACCGAGCGCGACTTCCCGCACATCGCGGCGCTGCGCGGCTGGTACGGCCACAACGGCCGGCTGATCGACGCGACGTTCGGGATCGTCCAGGACTTCCTGTCGGGCGCGACCGACGGCTGGGACCTCGCGCTCGCCGACCTGCGCGAGGACCCGTCGCGGTTCATCGCGCGCGCCCGGGTGCTCGGCGAGGTCACGGGCCGGCTGCACACGGTGCTCGGGTCCGAGAACCAGGATCCGGCGTTCGCGCCGGAGGACACGTCGGCCGAGGCGCTGGGGCTGATCACGGCGACGGTCGACGAGGAGATCGAGAGGATCTTCGTCGACCTGCCCGACGACCTGCCCGCGCTGGAGCCGATCCGCGGCCGCGGCCAGGAGGTGCGCGACCAGCTGCGCCGCCTCACGCAGGTCGGCAGCGCCGGCCGCGTCATCCGCCACCACGGCGACTACCACCTCGGCCAGGTGATGCACACCGCCGACGGCGACTGGGTGGTCCTGGACTTCGAGGGGGAGCCGGCGCGCTCGCTGATCGAGCGGCGCCGCAAGCGCTCGCCGCTGCGCGACGTCGCCGGCATGCTGCGGTCGTTCGCCTACGCGGCGACCGCGAGCGAGCTGCTCCACGACGCGCCAGCACCGGACGGGTGGGAGGACGCGGTGCGTGCCGCCTACCTGGATGGGTACGTCGAGGAGACCGACCAGTCGCTGCTGCCGCCCGGCCGGGCGGCGGTCGAGCGGCTGCTGGCCGTCTTCGAGCTGGAGAAGGCCGTGTACGAGCTGCGCTACGAGCTGGACAACCGCCCTGACTGGGTCAAGATCCCGGTCGCCGGGATCGCGCGGCTGCTCGACCCCGAGACGACGGAGCCGGAGGCATGACCCACACGATGCAGGACGAGCGCTTCACCAAGGCCTGGCAGAAGGATGCGGAGGCGCTCGCGAACCATGAGCTGGCCAACCCGCACGCCCTGCTCGGCGCCCACCCCGACGGCGACGGCGGCACGACCGTGCGCGCCTGGCGCCCGGGGGCGAAGCATGTTGTCGTCCATGTGCACGGCGGCATGGACTACGGCTGCGAGCTGGTCCACGAGGCCGGGGTGTGGGCGGCGCACCTGGACGGCATCGCCACACCGGTCACCTACACGGTCGAGACGCGCTACCCGGACGGGGTCGTGGTCGACGCGCCCGACCCCTATGCCTTCCCGCCGACCATCGGCGAGCTGGACATGCACCTCGCCGGCGAGGGCCGGCACGAGGAGCTGTACGACCACCTCGGCGCGCACCTGCGCGAGGTCGACGGCGTCGCCGGGACGGCGTTCGCGGTCTGGGCGCCGTCGGCGCGGGCGGTCTCACTGGTCGGCGAGTTCAACTCGTGGGACGGCCGGCTGCACCCGATGCGGTCGATGGGCTCGTCCGGGATCTGGGAGCTGTTCCTGCCCGGCGTCGGCGAGGGCGCGCTGTACAAGTTCGAGATCCGGACGCAGGGCGGCGCGCTGCGCGTCAAGACCGACCCGTACGCGCGGGAGGTCGAGGTCTCGCCCAAGACGGCGGCGATCGTCAGCGACTCGCGGCACCAGTGGCGCGACGAGGAGTGGGTCGCCGAGCGCGGCGCGCAGGTCCAGCACGAGCGCCCGATCTCGGTCTATGAGGTCCACCTCGGCTCCTGGCGGCGCGATCCCGACGACCCCGCGCGGCTGCTGAACTACACCGAGCTCGCCGACCAGCTCGCGGCCTACACGACCGACATGGGGTTCACGCACGTCGAGCTGCTGCCGGTCATGGCGCACCCGTTCACCGGCTCGTGGGGCTACCAGGTCACCGGCTACTTCGCGCCCGACCCGCGCCTGGGCACGCCGGACGACCTGAAGACGTTCGTCGACCGCATGCACGAGCACGGCGTCGGCGTCCTGCTGGACTGGGTCCCGGCGCACTTCCCGCGCGACGACTGGGCGCTGGCGCGCTTCGACGGCACCGCGCTGTACGAGCACGCCGACCCGCGGCGCGGCGCGCACCCGGAGTGGGGCACGTTGGTGTTCAACTTCGGGCGCAACGAGGTCCGCAACTTCCTGCTGGCGTCCGGCCTGTTCTGGTGCCGCGACTTCCACGCCGACGGCCTGCGCGTCGACGCGGTCGCGTCGATGCTGTACCTGGACTACTCGCGCAAGGCGGGCGAGTGGGTCCCCAACGAGTTCGGCGGCCGCGAGGACCTCGAGGCGGTCGAGTTCCTCAAGGAGCTCAACACGGTCCTGCACGCGCGCGAGCCCGGCGTCATCTCGGCGGCCGAGGAGTCGACGGCGTGGCCGGGCGTGTCGCGGCCGACCTACCTGGGCGGCCTGGGCTTCGGGTTCAAGTGGAACATGGGGTGGATGCACGACACCCTCAACTACTTCGCGCTCGACCCGATCCACCGGCGCTACCACCACCACGAGCTGACGTTCTCGTTGATGTACGCCTTCTCGGAGAACTTCATCCTGCCGCTGTCGCACGACGAGGTCGTGCACGGCAAGGGCACCATCTACTCGCGGATGCCGGGCGACCACTGGCAGAAGCTGGCCAACGTCCGCGCGCTGTACGCCTACCAGTGGGCGCATCCGGGCAAGCAGCTGCTGTTCATGGGCCAGGAGTTCGCGCAGCCCGACGAGTGGAGCGCGGAGCGGTCGCTGGACTGGCACGTGCTCGACGAGCGCGACGACGAGGGCCGGCCGACCTACGCCGGCGTCCAGGCGCTGGTCCGCGACCTGAACTTCGCCTACCGCGACGAGCCCGCGCTGTGGCAGCGCGACGACGACCCGGAGGGCTTCTTCTGGATCGAGGCCAACGACGCGGAGAACAGCGTCGTCGCGTTCGCGCGACGGTCCACTGAGGGACGCCACCTGGTCTGCGTCATGAACCTGACACCGATCCCGCGCGCGGGCTACCGGGTCGGGCTGCCCCAGGGCGGCCGCTGGCGCGAGGTCGTCAACACCGACGCCGCGCAGTACGGCGGATCCGGCGTCGGGAACCTCGGCGGCGTGGACGCCGAGGCCCTTCCGTGGCACCAGCAGACGCATTCGGCGGAGCTGGCGCTTCCGCCGCTGGGCGTGTTGTGGCTCGCCCCTGAGGGGTAGAGACTCGCCGTAGTGCAGAGCCTCTTCGCCCTCGACGCCCGACAGACCACGCTCCGCCGGGAGGTTCTCGGCGGCGTCGTGACGTTCCTGACGATGTCCTACATCGTGTTCGTCAACCCGGCGATCCTGTCCTCGGCGGGGCTGCCGTTCGACGCGGTCGCCGTGGCGACCGCGCTGGCCGCGGCGTTGTTCACCATCATCATGGGGCTGGCCACCAACCTGCCGTTCGCGCTGGCGTCCGGTCTGGGGATCAACGCGGTGGTGGCGTTCGACATCATCTTGGACCGGCACCTGTCGCCCGCCGTCGGGATGGCGTGCATCGTGCTCGAGGGCGCGGTCGCGACCGTCCTGGTCCTGGCGGGACTGCGCGAGGCCGTCGTGCGCGCCGTCCCCACGTCGCTGAAGCTGGCGATCGGCGTCGGCATCGGGTTGTTCATCACGTTGGTAGGACTGCAGGACGGCGGCATCGTCGTCGGCGACCCGTCCACCGGGATCGCGCTCGGTGACCTGTCGACCGGGCCGGCGCTCATCGCGCTGGCGGGCATCCTGGTGGCCTTGGGCGCGAGCGCCGCCGGCGTGCGCGGGGCGATCCTGATCGGCATCGCGACGTCGACCGTGCTGGGGCTGGCGTTCGGGGTGCTCGACGGGCCCGACGCGGTGGCGCGCTGGCCGCACTCCGGCGACTTCTCGACCATCGGCGACGCGCTCTCCGGGTCGGCGCTGAGGGACGCGTTGACGTGGGCGCTGGTGCCGGTGATCTTCTCGCTGTTCATGACGGACTTCTTCGACACCGTGGGCACCGCGTACGCGGTGACGAGCGCCGGCGGGCTGCTCGACGAGAACGGCGAGGTGCCGAGGATCAGGAACCTGCTGCTGGTCGACTCGGTCGCCGCGGCGGGCGGCGGCGTGATGGGCGTCTCGTCGGTGACGACGTACGTCGAGAGCGGCGCGGGCGTCGCCGAGGGGGCGCGGACCGGGCTGGCGTCGCTGATCACCGGAGGGCTGTTCGCGCTGACGATCTTCTTCGTGCCCCTGATCGCGGTCGTGGGCCAGGGCGTCGCCGTCAGCAAGGACACCACCATCCACCCGGCGATCGCGCCCGCGCTGGTCATGGTGGGGTACTTGATGATCCAGCTCGTGCAGGGCATCGACTGGGACGTGCCCGAGCAGGCCGTCCCGGCGTTCCTGACGATCGTCGGGATCCCGCTGACGTTCTCGATCTCGGCGGGCATCGGGCTGGGCGTGTTCGGCTACGTCGTCGCGATGATCGCGCGCCGGCGGGCGCGCGAGATCCACCCCATCATGTGGGGGCTGGTGCCGCTGTTCGCCGCATTCTTCGCATCCGACTGGCTGTCGGCCCACGTGTTCTGACGTGCGAAGAATGCCTCCTTCATTCGCCAGCGATTGGTTGAGCGCGCATGTCTTCTGAGCTGCCGTTCGAGCGAGCGCTCGGCGCCGTCCCCGTCGGCGACGGCCAGGTGCGCTTCCGCGTGTTCTCGCTGGAGCGCGAGCCGCGCGTCGTCCTCGTCGGCCGCGCTGAGCATCCGATGGAGTCCGAGGGGTACGGGACGTGGGTCGCGACGGTCCCGGCGGCCGCGGGCCACGACTACTGGTACATGATCGACGGCGAGCGCCTTCCGGACCCGTGCTCGCGCTTCCAGCCGGCGGGCCTGCGCGGGCCGTCGCGCGTGGTCGACCCGGGGGCGTGGGAGTGGGGCGACCAGGAGTGGGACGGCGTCGCGCTCGAGGACCTCGTCGTCTACGAGCTGCACGTCGGGACGTTCACCGACGAGGGCACGTTCGACGCGATCGTCCCGCACCTGGACGGGCTGGCCGAGCTGGGCGTCACGGCGATCGAGCTGATGCCGGTCGCCGACTTCCCGGGCCGGCGCGGCTGGGGCTACGACGGCGTCTACATCTGGGCCGCGCACGAGGCCTACGGCGGACCGGACGGGCTCCAGCGCCTGGTCGACGCCGCCCACCGGCGCGGCATCGGCGTCATCCTCGACCTGGTGCTCAACCACGTCGGCGCGTCGGGCAACCAGGCGCTGCGCGCCTTCGGCCCGTACTTCACCGACAAGTACTCCACCTTCTGGGGTGAGGCCATCAACTACGATGGCGAGTGGTCAGGGCCCGTGCGCGAATGGGCGGTCCAGGCCGCGGAGGCGTGGATCCGGGACCTGCACCTCGACGGGCTGCGGCTGGACGCGATCCACGCGATCTTCGACCAGAGCGCCGAGCACGTCGTGGCGGAGCTGACGCGGCGCGTGCACGCCGCGCGCTGGCGCGCGCTGGTGATCGCCGAGTCGGGGCTCAACGACCCGATGGTCGTGCGCGACGCGGCGTCCGGCGGCTGGGGCTGCGACGCGGCGTGGGCCGACGACGTGCATCACGCGATCCGGACGCTGGTCACCGGCGAGCGCGACGGCTACTACGCGGAGTTCGGGTCGATCGGCGACGTCGCGCACGCGCTGCGCGACCCGTACGTCCACGACGGGCGCTGGTCGGAGTTCCGCAAGCGGCGCTTCGGCGCGCCGGCCCGCGACTGCCCGCCCGAGCGGTTCGTGGTCTTCGACCAGAACCACGACCAGGTCGGCAACCGCGCGTTCGGCGACCGCCTGCCGGCGCGCGCCCGGCCGCTGGCCGCGTTCTGCACGCTCCTGTCGCCCTACACGCCCATGCTGTTCATGGGCGAGGAGTACGGTGAGGACGCGCCGTTCCAGTTCTTCACCGATCACATCGACGTGGAGATCGCGGAGGCGACGCGCGAGGGCCGGCGGCGCGAGTTCGCGGCGTTCGCGGAGTTCGCCGGCGAGGAGGTCCCGGACCCGCAGGACCCGGCGACGTTCGCGCGCTCGCGGCTGACGCGCCGCGAGGACCCGCGGTTGCGCTACTTGTACATGGAACTTCTACGGGCCCGGCGGGCGCTCCCGCGCGGGCCGGTCGACGACGTGCGGGCCGACGCCGAGGCGGGCTGGCTGCGCGTCCGACGAGGGGACTACACCTTGATCATGAACTTCTCCGACGCCGAGCTGGTCGTCGATCCCGGCGGCGCCGCGCGCGTCCTCGTGCTGGGCACGCACGACGGCGTGCTGCTGCGCGCCGACGGCCACGTCGTGCTGCCGCCGCTGGCGGGCGCCCTGATCGCGGGCGTGCCCGCGGACGACCACGTCCCCTCCGCTGGGGGCGTCGCGTGAGCGGCGAGCGCGAGACGTGGCCGGGCGAGCCGTTCCCGCTCGGGCCGACGTGGGACGGGCAGGGCACGAACTTCTCGCTGTTCAGCGAGAACGCGACGCGCGTGGAGCTGTGCCTGTTCGACCGCGAGGGCGCCGAGGAGCGCGTCGAGCTGGCCGACGTGACCGCGCACAACTGGCACGTCTACCTGCCGGGCGTCGGGCCGGGCCAGCGCTACGGTTACCGCGTGTACGGCCCGTACGCGCCGGAGGAGGGCCACCGGTTCAACCCCAACAAGCTGCTGATCGACCCCTACGCCAAGGCGATCGACGGGACCGTCGACTGGGACGCCGCCAACGTCCTGCCCTACACGCCGCCGGACCCGGGCGACCCGGTCACCGACGACGCCGACCTGGAGCCCGACGACGAGGACAGCGCGGCGGCGATCCCCACGTGCGTGGTCGTCGACCAGTCGTTCAACTGGGAGGGCGACCGCGCGCCCCGGGTCCCGTGGTCGGACACGGTGATCTACGAGACGCACGTCAAGGGGCTGACCAAGCGGTTCCCCGGCCTGCCCGAGGAGCTGCAGGGGACGTACGCGGGCCTGGCCGCCGACGAGGTGCTCGCGTACCTGAAGGACCTGGGCGTCACGGCCGTCGAGCTCCTGCCGGTCCATCACATCGCCGACGAGTCGTTCCTGCACGAGCACGGGCTCTCCAACTACTGGGGCTACTCGACCGTCGGGTACCTCGCGCCGCACTCGCCGTACGCGTCGAGCCACCAGCCGGGTGAGAGCCTCAAGGAGTTCAAGGGCATGGTCAAGGCCCTGCACCGCGCGGGGCTCGAGGTCATCCTCGACGTGGTGTACAACCACACCGCCGAAGGCAACCACCTTGGTCCGATGCTGTCGATGAAGGGCGTCGACAACACGTCGTACTACCGGCTGTCGCCCGACGACCCGCACTTCTACATGGACTTCACGGGCACGGGCAACACGCTCAACGCCGTGCAGCCGGCGGTCCTGCGGTTGATCATGGACTCGCTGCGCTACTTCGTCCTGGAGTGCCACGTGGACGGGTTCCGCTTCGACCTGGCGGCGACGCTGGCGCGGCAGTTCTACGACGTCGACCGGCTGTCCACGTTCTTCGACACCATCCACCAGGACCCGGTGCTGTCGCAGGTCAAGCTGATCGCCGAGCCGTGGGACGTCGGGCCCGGCGGCTACCAGGTCGGCAACTTCCCGGTGCTGTGGAGCGAGTGGAACGGGATCTACCGCGACACCATGCGCGACTTCTGGCGCGGGCAGGCGTCGATCGCGGACTTCGCGTCGCGGTTCACCGGGTCCAGCGACCTGTATGGCGACGACGGGCGGTCGCCGTTCGCGTCCATCAACTTCATCACCGCGCACGACGGCTTCACGCTGCGCGACCTGGTCTCCTACAACGACAAGCACAACGAGGCCAACCAGGAGGGCAACCGCGACGGGACCGACGACAACCGGTCCTGGAACTGCGGCGTGGAGGGGGAGACCGACGACGTTGCGGTCAACGAGCTGCGGGCCAAGCAGCAGCGCAACTTCCTGACGACGCTGCTGCTGTCGCAGGGCGTCCCGATGCTGCTGGGCGGCGACGAGCTGTGCCGCACGCAGGGCGGCAACAACAACGGGTGGTGCCAGGACTCGCCGATCTCGTGGTACTCGTGGGAGATCGGCCAGGACGGCCAGGAGCTGATGGAGTTCACGCGGCGGCTGATGGCGCTGCGGCGCGGCGAGCCGGTGTTCCGGCGCTCGGCGTTCCTGGCCGGTGAGCAGGCCGAGCCCGGGCTGCCCGACGTGTGGTGGTTCCGGCTCGACGGGCGGCGGATGACGCGGCGCGACTGGGAGAACCGCGACCACCGCTGGCTGGGAGCGTTCCTGAACGGTGAGATGATCGGCGCGCGCGACCGGCACGGGCAGCCGGTGCGCGGCGACTCGTTCCTGATGCTGTTCAACGCCAACTACGAGGACGCGGTGTTCAAGCTCCCGGCGGCGCGCTTCGGGCGCGCGTGGAACGTGGAGCTGACGACGGCCGCGCCGTCGATCATGCCGGGGTCGCAGGAGTACCGGGCGCGGGCGGAGTGCTACGTGACGTCGCGGTCGGTCACGGTGCTGCGGCGGACGCGGGCGTGATGGCGGGCGATCGGGCCGCTCGGGCTCCGTTCCGCGCGACGTACCGGCTGCAGCTCGGGACCGACCTGGACTTCGCGCGGGCGCGCGCGCTGGTCCCGTACATCGCGGAGCTGGGCGCGTCGCACCTGTACCTGTCGCCGTCGTTCCAGGCGCGGGAGGGGTCGACGCACGGCTACGACGTGGTGGATCCGGGGCGGGTGAGCGCGGCGTTGGGTGGCGAGGAGGGCCTGCGCGCGCTGGCGGACGCGGCGCATGCGCATGGCATGGGCATCATCTTGGACATCGTCCCCAACCACATGGCCACGGACGCGGCGAACCGGTTCTGGTCCGATCCGGAGTTGCGGGAGCAGTTCTTCGACATCGACCACGGCGTGGACCCGGTCCGGTGGCGGCGGTTCTTCGACATCGACGAGCTGGCCGGGGTCCGGGTCGAGGATCCGGAGGTCTTCGCGGCGGTGTCCGGGCTGGCGCTCCGGTTGGTGAGCGAGGGCGTCGTGGACGGCCTGCGGGTCGACCATCCGGACGGGTTGGCGAACCCGCGCGAGTACCTGGGCCGGTTGCGCGACGGCAGTGCGGAGCACGTGTGGGTCGAGAAGATCCTCGATGGCGGCGAGGAGCTGCGAGCGGACTGGCCGGTGTCGGGGACCGTCGGCTACGAGTTCGCCAACGACGTGGCGGGGCTGTTCGTCGACCCGGCGGCCGAAGCGGGGCTGACCGAGTTGTACGTGTCGCTCGTGGCGGATGCGCGGCCGTTCGGTGAGGTCGCGGCGGAGGCGAAGCTCGAGCAGGCGACGACGGCGTTCGCGCCGGAGATCGCGCGGCTGCGGCGGCTGTGGCCGGACGGGCCGTCGCTGGCGCCGGAGGTCTCCGCGCTGCCGATCTACCGGACGTACGTGGAGCCGGAGATCGGGCATGTCGACGCGGCCGATCGCGCGGCGGTGGCGGGTCTCGATGCGGCGCTGCGCGCCGTGTTGACGCTCGACGACGCGTCGGTGCCGGCCGAGTTCGTGACGCGCTTCCAGCAGACGACGCCGGCGATCATGGCGAAGGGCGTCGAGGACACGGCGTTCTACCGCTACGTGCGGTTGTTGGCGTTGAACGAGGTGGGCGGCGACCCGGGGCGGTTCGGGATCTCGGTCGAGGCCTTCCACGCGGCGAACGCGGCGCGGCTGCCCCTGAACTTGTTGGTGTCCTCGACCCACGACACGAAGCGCACCGGAGATGTGCGCGCGCGGCTGGTCGGGTTGACGTGGATGGCCGACGAGTGGGCGGGGGCGGTGCGGTCGTGGTTCGAGGTGAACGCATCGTTGCGCGACGAAGCCCTCGGCGCGCCGACGCCGGCGGAGGAGCTGCTGATCTACCAGACGCTCGTCGGGGCCTGGCCGCTGTCGGCCGCGCGGCTGGAGGAGTACCTGGAGAAGGCCCTGCGCGAGGCCAAGGTGTCGTCGAACTGGATCGCGCCGGATCTGAAGCACGAGGCCGCCGTCAAGGCGTTCGCAGTGTCGCTGTTGGATCACGGCCCGTTCCGCTACGGCTTCGACGTGATCGCGTCGCGCGTCGAGGAGATCGGCGCGCGCGTTGCGCTGGCGCAGACGTTGTTGAAGCTGACGGTCCCGGGCCTGCCGGACACGTACCAGGGCGACGAGCTCTGGAAGCTGGCGCTGGTCGATCCGGACAACCGGCGTCCGGTCGACTGGGAGGCGCACGCGGCGGCGTTGGACGCGCTGCGCGCCGGCACGCCGCCGACCGCGGAGACGGCCAAGCTGCACCTGACCGTCGCCGCGCTCGACCTCCGCCGCCGCTGCCCCGAGGCGTTCGCGACCAACAACTACATCCCGATCCCGGCGGGAGCCGACGTGCTGGCCTTCCTGCGCGGGGGCGACATCCTGGTCGCCGTCGGCATCCGCGACGCGACGACCGGCACCTCCGGCTGGGAGCTCCCACCCGCCGCGACCGGCCACTGGCGCGACGTCCTGACCGGCGAGGAGTACGACCTCCCTGACGGAGCGACCCTGGCCGGAGTCCTCGGTCCAACCTCCCGCACGCTCCTCGAACGCGTCGCTTGACGCACCTCCACCTTCGCCGCGCCGCCATCGCCCTCGGCCGCGCGTGACACGCCTCCACTGCCGCCGCGCCGCCACCGCCTTTGGCCGCGGCCGTCGCGCCCGGCGCCGCCATCGGGACGGCACCCCTCCGCTCCGCTCCCGCTCGCTCAACAGCGCGTGACACGCCTCCACGCCCGCCGCGCCGCCATCGCGCTCGGCCGCGGCCGTCGCGCCCGGCACCGCCATCGCGACGACACCCCTCCGCTTCGCTCCCGCTCGCTCAAGCTAACCGCGGACAGGCTTCATCCACCTGTGGAAGGCACGCGAACATCTAAGTGATGAGCGATGGTGTCTCTCGAATGCATGTTCACGACTGCCGGGCGCGCCGAAGGCGCACCACTGCACCTCGGGCGCGGTTTCGCCCCACTGACGGCCAGTGAAGCCGAGCCGCCGGCCACGCGAAGCTTAGGTACCTCTCTAGCGACAGGAGGTCCCACGATGGGACTTGCCGACCACCGAGCACGGACCAGCACGGCAACTCAACGCGAGAACGGCGACCGCCGCCGGCCGCAAGCGCCACTTCGCAGCTTGAAGTCACTGCTTGCCGCGCTGGCGGTCGGTGGTCTCCTCGTGGCCCTCTCCCCAGCCGCCGCCCATGCGCAGGCCATCCCTCCGTTTCCCAGTTGGGGAGGCGGCATCGGCGTTGGCGTGCCGAGCGCAGGCCTCGGCGCATCGCCGTGTGGCACCGCCGTTGCGGGCGGCCAGGGTTCCCCGGCTGCTCCCGCGGTGTGCACGAGCGGGCTGTCGTTCGTCGGCCCGACCATCGGGCAGATCGCTGTCGTCATGGGCCCGACGATCATCAGTCCGGCCGTCATCAACCCCACGATCATCGTGGCTTCGGGGAGCAATGTCGTCGCTCCTGGTGCCGGTGGGTATTGACCGGGGCCGCGAACCAGCAACCTCGCCGCTCACCCCCCGTTGCGGCTGCCCAAATCCAAGGTGAGGCGCGCCGCTCCTGGGTCAGTAGCGACCAAACGTAGACCGCACCCGCATCGCGACACCAGACGACATGGACCGTGGTTCGGAGGCGAATCGTCGCCGCCGCGCCGAGGTCGGGGTCGATTTGGGCTCGTAGATGGAGCTCGGAGTGACCCGGACCTCGGCGTCCTGGCGGTTCGACCCGAGCTCGCCCGGAAGCGCCGCAAACGACGAAGCACGCCAGACACGACGACGGCGAGACCGTCGGCGCCACCGCCGCCCGCCCCCTCCTCGCGTCCTGGCCGCCCGGCCAATATCCTGCTGAACGGTGCCGTTCCGCGTCCTCGTCGTCTCCTGGGAGTACCCGCCGATCGTGGAAGGCGGCCTCGCCCGCGCCGTCCGGAAGCTGTCGGAGGCGCTCGTCGCCGACGAGGACGTCGAGGTCCACGTCCTCACGCGCGCCGGCGAGCATGGGCCGCTCGACGAGATCCGCCACGGCGTCCACGTCCACCGCGTCCGCGAGCCGCACTACCCGACCGCGCTGCCCGAGTTCGTCCAGTGGGTCGGCCGCATGAACCACGACCTGCTCGAACGCGGCCGGGCGCTCGCCGACGACCTCGAGTTCGACCTCGTCCACGGCCACGACTGGCTCGTCGCCGTGGCTGCCAAGCGCCTGGCCGACGCGCATCAGATCCCGTTCGTCGCGACCGTCCACGCCACCGAGCACGGCCGCCACCAGGGCTGGGTCCACAAGCCGCCGCAGTCCGACATCCACCGCACCGAGCGCTGGATGGTCCACGTCGCCGACCAGGTGCTGGTCTGCTCGCACTACATGCGCGGCCACGTCGCCGACGTGTTCGGGATCGACGAGGACCGCGTCGTCGTCGCGCCCAACGGCATCGACCCCAACGACCTGCAGCCCGTCCAGGACCTCACGGCGCTGCGCGCCCAGTTCGCCGCGCCCCACGAGAAGCTCGTCCTGCTCGTCGGCCGCCTCGTCTACGAGAAGGGCTTCCAGCACGCGCTCGAGGCGCTCGCCGGCCCCGACGGCGTGATCGCCCGCGTCGGGGACGTGCGCTTCCTCGTCGCCGGCTCCGGCACCCACGAGTGGGAGCTCAAGGACCAGGCCCGCCGCCTCGGCCTGATGGACCACGGCACGTTCATGGGGTGGATCGGCGACGACGTCCTGCACTCGCTCTACCGGATCGCGGACCTCACGGTCGTGCCGTCGATCTACGAGCCGTTCGGCCTCGTCGCGCTGGAGGCGATGGCGTCGGGCTGCCCGTGCATCGTCGCCGACACCGGCGGCCTGCGCGAGGTCGTCCCGAACGAACGGGTCGGCCTGCGCTTCACGGCGTCCGACCCGGAGTCGCTCGCCGCGATGGTCGAGCGCGTCCTGACCGACGACGCGCTGCGCGAGCGGCTCGTCGCCGAGGCCTCCGAGCACGTGCTGCGCTTCGACTGGACCGACGTCGCGCGCCAGACGCACGCCGCCTACCGCTCGCTGCTCGCGCAGCGCGCGGCTACCGCGTCGTCTTCGTGACCAGCGTCGCCTTGGCCTGGCGGTGGCCGGCGACGTCGATGCCGTAGAGCGCGAAGACCTGCTTGCCGGCGCGCAGGCGCGGCGTGGTGATCTTGTAGGTGTCGAACGCGATCGCCTTCGCCGTCAGGTGCTTGGCGGCCGCCGTCCTGGTGCACGCCTTGCGCTTGCCCTTGACCTTGCAGGTCGACTTGTAGGACGTGGTGACCGTGCCCTGCACGCCCTTGACGCCGCTGCTGGGCTGCGGGTCGGTGACGCGGACGGTCAGCGTGCACACGTGGGTCTTGGCGCTGCACGACGTGCTCAGGAGCTTCGCCTTCGGCGCCACGCCGTCGACCGGCGCGGCGACGGGCGGCGTGGTGACGGTCACGGTCGGCGGGACGGCGGGCGGCGCCGGCGCCGGGGTCGGCGTGGCCGTGGTCGGCGGCTGGGTCTGCGTCGAGTTGTTGTTCACCGTCGCCGTCGGTCCGAAGCTGGCGAGCAGCGCGTCCTCGGACGCCGCCTGGACGCGCGTGTAGACGCCCGGCAGGTCCCTCGACGACGCGCAGCCGAAGCCCCAGCTGACGATGCCGACGAGGACGAAGCTCCCGTTGTACTGCTGCGTCAGCGGCCCGCCGCTGTCGCCCTGGCAGGAGTCGTTGCCCGGGCTGCCCGCGCAGACCTGCGTGGCGCTGTTGAACTGCGAGTGGTACTTCGTCGAGCACGTCGTGGAGCGGAACGGGACGTGGTCGTTGACCTGGAGCCGATTGGGAGTCGTGCCGGGGTTGCCGTTGGGCGCGTCCGGCTCGTACGCCGTGGTCGTGCCCCAGCCGCTGAGCAGCAGGTTGCTGTTGTTCATCGGCAGGAACCCGTTGGGCGCGGGCGCGATCGCCTGTGCGTAGGGCCCGCTCAGGTCCATCGGCGTCGTCGTCAGCAGCGCTGAGTCGCCGCCCATGTTCACGCTGTTGGGCGCCCAGTTGGGGTTGACCGACGGCGCCGCCGTCAGGCTCGCGTACTGAACGCCGGCGGGGAGCGGGCGGACGCGTGCGTCCGAGAAGTTCCGCAGCCCGGCGTACACGTCGATGTCGCCCGCCTGGGCCACCGTCGTCGTCGTGCCGCTCGTGTCGGTCACGCAGTGCGCGGCGGTCACGACGTGCGTCGGGTCCAGGATCGAGCCGCCGCAGATGTAGACCTCGGTGTCGCTGGCCCAGATCAGGACGAGCGCCTGCCAGGGGACGTCGGTGGCGAGCGCGTCGCGGCCGCCGACGACGCTCGTGTGCGCGCGCGGGACCGGGCTCTGCCTCGCATGCGCGCTGGGCGCCAGCGCCAGCGCGAGCAGCGCGGCGACGAGGAGCAGGGTGGACCGGGGCGCACGGCGCATACGAGGATCAGCAACGGCATGATCGCACCGGAGCTTGAGCTTCACAGCGAATTCTTATCTCCCCGACACGTCCGGGCGTCCAATTGCTGCAATCCCGACTGATTTTGTGTAGAATCGTCGGCGATGGCCGATACACCGGGCACGATGGTTGCGACGGACGTGCATCAGCACCTCTGGCCCGAGGGCTTCCTCGCCGCGCTCGCCGCCCGCGCCGACGCCCCGGCCGTCCGCCGCGACGGCCGCGGCTGGCTGATCCGCGTGCCGGGCGAGCCCGACAGCCCGTTCGGCCCGGCCACGCACGACCCGGACGTCCGCGCCGCCAGCCTGCGCGCCACCGGCCTGGCGCGCGCGCTGCTGTGCAACTCCACGCCGCTGGGCATCGAGGCGCTGCCCGAGGACGACGCCCGTCCGCTGCTGGACGCCTGGCACGACGGCGTCTTCGCGGCCGGGGAGGCTTTCGGAGTGTGGGGAGCGCTGCCCGTCCACGGTGCGACGCCGGCCGACGTCGACGCGCTGCTCGACCGCGGCGCGGTGGGCATCTCGCTGCCGGCCGCGCTGCTGGCCAGCCCGGACGCGGTCGACGCGCTGTCCCCGATCCTGTCGGCGCTCGAGCGCCGCGACGCGCCCGCGCTCGTCCACCCGGGGCCGATCCACGCCGGCGGCGAGGCCGCGGCGCGCGACGCCGGCCGCGGCGCGTCGTGGTGGCCGGCGCTGACGACCTACGTCACCGACGTCCACCTCGCCTGGCACGCGTTCCTCGGCTTCGGCCGCCCCGCGCACCCGCGGCTGCGGATCTGCTTCGCGATGCTCGCCGGCCTCGCCCCGCTGCACGCCGAGCGCCTGGCGCTGCGCGGCGGCCCGGCGGAGACGGTCAACGACCCCAACCTCTTCTACGACACCTCCTCCTACGGCCCGCGCGCGATCGCGGCCATGGCCGGCGTCGTCGGGATCGACCAGCTCGTGACGGGCACCGACCGTCCGGTCGTCGACCCACCCCTCCGGCCCCCGCTCGGCGAGCAGGCGGCCGTCCTGATGTCCACCACCAACGTTCACCGTCTGCTGCACGGGAGGAGCGCATGATCCGACGTCCCCACCACGACCAAGACTTGTCGCGAGCGGAGCTCGAGCTCGCCGCCGTCGACCTGCTCGGCCGCCCCGAGGAGTGGGCGCCGCACGTCTTCCACGATCCGTCGGGCGCGCGCACCTACCACCAACTGCACGTCGACGACCACGTCGAGGCCTGGCTGATCTGCTGGAACGACGGCAACGACACGGGCTTCCACGACCACGACGTCAGCCACGGCGCGGTCGGCGTCGCCGCCGGCCACGTGCGCGAGGAGACGCTGACGCTCGGCGGCGAGCCGGCGGTCCGCGAGGTCGGTGCGGGCGCGGTCTTCAGCTTCGACGCCAGCGACATCCACCGCGTGCTGCACATCGGCGACGAGGCGGCCGTGACGCTGCACCTCTACTCGCCGCCTCTGCGCCGGATGGGCGCCTACGAGGTGCTCGAGGACGGGCGGCTGGCGCGCAGGTCGATCTCGGCCGAGCAGGAGCTGGGCGCGGAGGTCGCGACCGCCTGACGACGCGTAGGATCGGCCGATGGCCGATCGCACCGTTGACCACCTGCTGATCGGCGGCGGCATCGCCGCCGCCACCTGCGCGCAGACGCTGGGCGAGGAGGGCGCGGGCGCGCGTTCGCTCCTCGTCGGGCGCGAGCTCGACCCGCCCTACCACCGCCCGCCGCTCACCAAGGGCTACCTCGGCGGCGTCGAGAGCAAGGCCGACGGCTTCATCGAGCTGCCCGGCGACGTCGAGGTGCTGACGCGCACGTCGGTCCTGGCGCTCGACGCGGCGGCCAAGACCGCGACGCTCTCCAACAAGGAGACCGTGGCGTACGGGAACGCGCTCCTGGCGACCGGCGCGATGGTCCGCCGGCTGCAGCTCGACGGCGTCCACCTCGACGGCATCCACTACCTGCGCGCACTCGGCAACGCGGACTCGCTGATCCAGGACGCGGAGGGCGTCGAGGACGTCGTCTGCGTCGGCGGCTCCTACATCGGCTGCGAGAGCGGGGCGACGCTGACGCCGCTCGGCAAGCGCGTCACGGTGGTCCTGCTGGAGGAGGAGCCGATGGAGCGCGCGTTCGGCCTCCAGGTCGGCCAGTGGGTGCGCAACACCCTCGCCGCGCACGGCGTCCAGGTGATCTCCGGCAGCGAGGTCGAGCGCTTCGAGGGCGCGGGCGACCGCGTCGAGCGCGTCGTCCTGGCCGGCGGCCGCGCGCTGGACGCGCAGCTCGTCGTGGCCGGCGTCGGCGTCACGCCCGACGTCACCCTGGCCCGCAAGGCCGGGCTGGAGATCGGCGTGCGCGGCGGCGTGCGGGCCGACGCCCAGCTGCGCGCGCACGGCCCCGAGGGCCTCTACGTCGCCGGCGACATCGCCGAGTACGACAGCCCGGCCCACGGCGGCGCGGTCATCCGGGTCGAGCACGAGGAGCACGCGGCGGCGCAGGGGCGAACGGTCGCGCGCAACATGCTCGGCGCCGGCGTCGACCACACCGAGGTGCCGTACTTCTTCTCGGACATCGCCGACTGGGCGTCGTTCGAGTACGTCGGCCCGGCGCTCGCCTGGGACGAGGAGGTCGTCCAGGGCGACATGACCACGGGCGCGTTCACCGTCTGGTACGTCGCCGACGGCCAGGTGAAGGCGATGCTGAGCGCCGGCGGGCACGGCGACATCGACGCCGGCAAGGAGCTGATCGTCAGCGGCGGCGCGCCGCCGCGCGACTGACTAGTACGCCTGCTTCGTGTCCTCGCTGGCCTCGAGCAGCTCGAGGTTGTCCTGGTGCTCGCCGGCCGACTGCGCGAGCGCGAAGCCGATGAGCCCGTGCAGGAGCAGCGGGAAGATCACGAAGAAGACGATCACGAGGCCGAACGTGGCCTTGAAGGCAGTGAGTGCGAGGACGGCAGTCATGCGCCACGAATCCTATCTCGGACTCGGGCATCCGCGCGGCGCGACGCTGCCGCCGCGTGGCGGGAGCCGGATGACGCGCTCGCCGATGTTGTTGTCCTCGCGCTGCTCGACGATGTCGCCGAGCGGGTCGGCGCGGTGGACGAACGCGAAGCAGCCGTGCAGCCCGGTGATCGAGATCCAGTTCTCGTTGTAGGTCGACGGGTAGATGTCGGCCCAGCCGGGGGAGACGCCGAGCCGCAGGTCCCTGCGGCCGTAGGACTGGCTGCACGCGGGGAAGACGGCGTGCTTGGGCGAGCGCGCGAACGTCCGGACGCGCTTGAGGTCGCGGAAGCAGTACGAGAGCTTCGGGCCGGTGCGCTGGAGCTTGGCGCGCGTGCCGTCGGGGTTGAGCGTCCAGAGCTCGAAGCGCGCCGCGCGCCAGTACTTCCAGTAGTGGCCCTGGCCGGGGATCGCCTTCCAGTAGACCCAGCCGGCGAGCGGGAAGAAGACCGCCGGCCCGGAGGTCGAGCGGACGACCTGCGTGGCCTGCGCGAAGCGGTAGGACGTGGTCTTGGGGTCGCCGGTGTGCGACGCGCGCAGCTCCAGCGGGCCCTGGCCGACGTTGACGATGCGGTTGGTCGCCAGCAGGCGGACGACCTGGCCCACCTTGCGGACGCGCAGGTCCGTCGGCGGCGCCATCCGCAGGTCCGGGCACTTCAGCGCGAGGACCGGGTCGTGGCAGGGGTTGGTGTCCGGCGCCGGCGGCTCGCCCGTCTGCCCGTGCGCCAGCGCGGGGAGCGCGAGCGCCGTCACGGCAGCGGCGAGGGCGAGGCGGCGGCGGACCGGCATGGCGGGCGCGCGTCAGTCTGCCAGGAACGCGAGGGTGCGCCGCCAGGCGTCGGCCGACGCGTCGGCGAACTCCTCCTGCTTGCGGTCGAAGAACGAGTGCGGCGCGCCGGGGTAGACGTGGATCTCGTGCGGCACGCCGGCGCGGTCGAGGTTCTCCGCGAACGTGGCGCGGTCGGCCTCGGTGATGCCCTGGTCGGCGTCGCCGAAGAGGCCGAGGACCGGGACGCGCGCGGCCGCGATCTCGTCGCGCGGGGCCGGGATCTGGAGGCGCTCGCCGCTCAGGCCGCCGTAGAAGCCGACGACGCGGTCGATCGGCAGGTCCGGGTTCGTCGCGGCCAGGAACGCCTGGGAGCCGCCGTAGCAGAAGCCGACCACGGCGAAGCGGGTCGCGGCGCCGCGCTCGCGCAGGACGGCGCACGCGGCGGCGATGTCGGCCTGGATCGTCGCGGGGTCGGAGTCCAGCGCGTGCTGCCAGTAGTCCCAGTCGTTGGGGCGCTCGCCGGTGCCGGCGGTGCGGCCGAACGGGTCGATCGCGACCGCGTGGTGGCCGGCGGCGGCGAAGCGCTCGGCGAGGTCGGCGTAGAAGCGGTAGAGGCCGCGGACGTCGGGGACGATCACGACGGCCGGGTCGCGCGGCTGGGAGCTGAGCGCGAGCGCGATCGAGAAGGCGGTCCCGTCGGCGGACGTCGCGGTCGTGATCTCCGCGGCGGCGCCGCCGGCGAGGGGCGGGAGCGCGCGGGCGCGCACGAGGTCGGCCGGGAGCGGCGGTGGGTTCGAGTCGTCGGCGTGGCACATGAGCGCATCTTGACTGCCCTTGCGAGGATGGGGCCATGCATGCGCTGGCGCTCGGCTTCGGCCTCGGGTTCGTCGTCGCCGCGGCGTTCGGGCCGATCTCGCTGCTGTGCATCCGGACGGTCCTGCGCGGGGCGCTCGGCGCCGGCGTGGCGATCGGCGCGGGCGCGGCGGCGATCGACGCGACGTACGCCCTGCTCGGCGCGCTGGGCGCGGGCCGGCTGCTGGCGATCGGGCCGCTGCAGGTCGTGCTCGGCGTGGCCGGCGCGGCCGTGATCGCGTGGCTGGGGCTGCGGACGCTGTGGTCGGCGTTCCGGGTCCGGCTGGGCGGCGAGAGCGCGGACGAGGTCGGCTCGCCGTGGCGCGCGTTCCTGACGTCGCTGGGGGCGACGGCGTCGAACCCGTCGACGATCCTGTCGTGGGCGGCGGTGTTCGCGGCGGCGTCGACGGCGTCGTCGATCTCGGGGACGGGCGCGACCCTGCTGCTCTGCCTCGGCGTCGGCTGCGGGACGCTGACGTGGTTCACGACGCTGTCGTTGACGATGGCGGCACTGCGCGCCCGCACCGGCGATCGGCTGCTGGCGCTGGTGGACGTCGGGTCCGGGCTCGGGCTGTTGGTGTTCTCGGGCGTGCTCGGCCTGCGGGCGGCGCGAGAGGTGGCGTGAGGGCCTTCTCCGACCGGCGCGGTAGGATTAGGACCGATGATCTTCACGACGAAGGCGGAGTACGGCGTCCGGCTCCTCGTCGAGCTGGGCCGTCAGCACGACGGCGCCGGCGGGGCGGGTGGGCCGATCCCGGTGTCGCTGAAGGCGATCGCCGAGGCCGAGGCGCTGCCCCTCGCCTACCTCGAGCGGATCGTCGCCCTCCTGAAGAAGGCCGGCCTCGTCGAGGCCACGCGCGGCGCGCACGGCGGCTACCGCTTGACGCGCCAGCCCTCCGAGATCCACATGGACGAGGTCGTCCTGGCGCTCGAGGGCGTGGTCGCCCCGATGACGTGCTTCGTCGCCGAGGACGGGCAGTCCGCGCACGGGCGCGTCGTCTGCAACCACGAGGCCGACAGCGGCCACGGCTGCGCGACCAAGCTGCTGTGGACCCGCGTCCAGGGCGGCGTCGTCAAGGCGCTGGCCCAGACCACGTTGGCCGAGCTCGTCGCCTTCTCCAACCGCAGCCTCCCGGCTTCTTCGACTCCCGCAACCCCCGTGGCGACCGCCAGCCCGGTCGCGACGGCCTGAACTCTCACTCCTAGAAGGACACCAACATGGCCGCCGAACTCGAGATCCGCAACCTGCACGTCCAGGCCGGCGAGAAGCAGATCCTCAAGGGCGTGGACCTCACCGTCGACACGGGTGAGATCCATGCGCTGATGGGGCCCAACGGCTCCGGCAAGTCGACCCTCGCCAACGCGATCATGGGCCATCCGGGCCTGGAGATCACCGAGGGCCAGATCGTCTTCCGCGGCGAGGACATCACCGAGGCCGCCCCGGACGAGCGCGCTCGCGCGGGCTTGTTCATGGCCTTCCAGTACCCGGTCGCGATCCCGGGCGTGACCATCACGAAGTACCTGCGCATGGTCATGAACGCTCACCGCGAGGCCCGCGGCGAGAGCGAGATCTCGCTCAAGGACTTCCGCAAGACCGTCGAGGCCGCGATGGAGCTGACGAACGTCCCGAAGGAGTTCGTCGCCCGCTACCTCAACGACGGGTTCTCCGGCGGCGAGAAGAAGCGCCTGGAGATCCTGCAGCTCGCGCTCCAGCAGCCGTCCCTGGCCGTCCTGGACGAGACCGACTCCGGCCTCGACATCGACGCGCTGAACGTCGTCGCGCACGGCGTCAACACGATCGCCAAGGACTCCGAGATGGGCGTCCTGATCATCACCCACTACCAGCGCATCCTGCACCTCGTGCAGCCGACGCGGGTGTCGATCATGTTCGACGGGCGCATCATCAAGGAGGGCGGCCCGGAGCTCGTCACGCAGCTCGAGTCCGAGGGCTACGCCAACATCAAGGAAGCCGCGGGCGTCGGCGCGTAAGCAGGGACTGATCGCCATGGCCGCCACCGCCGGCATCGACGTCCGCTCGCAGTTCCCGACGCTCGCGCGCGAGGGCGTCGCGTACCTCGACAGCGCCGCAACGTCGCAGACGCCCGAGGCCGTGATGGCGGCCATGGACGACTACTACCGCCACCACCGCGCGTCGGTGCACCGCGGCGTGTACCCGCTGGCCGCCGAGGCGACGGACCTGTTCGAGGGCGCGCGGACGCGGATCGCGGCGTTCTTGAACTGGAGCGCGCGCGACACCGTGTTCACGCGCAACGCGTCCGAGGCGCTGAACGTCGTCGCGCACGGCTGGGGCCGGCGGCACGTCGGCTCCGGGGATCGGATCCTCGTCACGCGCATGGAGCACCACTCGAACTTCGTGCCGTGGTGGATGCTCGCGCGCGACACGGGCGCCGAGCTCGTCGAGGTGCCGATCGACGACGAGGGCGTGTTGGATCTGGAGGCGCTGGACGCGCTCCTGCCGGGCGCGAAGGTGCTGGCGTTCACGCATGTGTCGAACGTGGTCGGGACGATCACGCCGGCGGCGGAGATCGTCCGGCGTGCCCGCGCCGCGGGCGTCGTCACCGTGGTCGACGGCTCGCAGGCCGTGCCGCAGATGCCGGTCGACCTCGCCGCGATCGACGCGGACTTCTACGCGTGGACCGGCCACAAGGCGTACGGGCCGACGGGCGTCGGCGTCCTGCACGGCCGCCACGACATGCTGCTGGACACCGAGCCGCTGATCGGCGGCGGGCACATGATCTCGTCGGTGTCGTTCGACGACGTCCGCTGGGCGGCGCCGCCGGCGCGGTTCGAGGCGGGGACGTCGGCCATCGCCGAGGTCATCGGCCTGGGCGCCGCGGTCGACTGGCTGGGTGAGATCGGGATGGATGCGGTGCGCGCCCACGAGGTCGACCTGACCTCGTACGCGCTGGAGCGCCTGGGGGAGATGGACGACGTCGTTGTGCACGGCCCGCGCGACGCCGCCGGCCGTGGCGCGCTCGTGTCGTTCGCGCTCAAGGGCGTCCACCCGCACGACGTGTCGGAGATCATCGGCCGCCGCGGCGTCTGCGTCCGGGCCGGGCACCACTGCGCGCAGCCGCTGATGCAGCGCCTCGGCGAGTCGGCGACCACCCGCGCGTCGTTCGCCGTCCACACGACGCGCGACGAGATCGACCAGCTGGTCGACGCGCTCGACGAAGTGCGGCGGATCTTCGCCTAGCCGCGGCGACCGCGCACTAGCCTGGGAGACGACATGGACGACCTGTATCGCGAGGAGATCCTCCAGCACTACAAGCGGCCCCACAACTGGGGCCCGATGGAGTCGCCGGACCTCCAGGCTGAGGACCACAACCCGCTCTGCGGCGACCAGCTGAAGGTGATGCTGAAGGTCGGCGACGACGACCGGATCGAGGCGATCCGCTTCGAAGGCCACGGCTGCGCGATCTCCCAGGCGAGCGCCTCGATGGCCTCCGACGAGATCGTCGGGATGCCGGTGAGCGAGCTCCTGAAGCTCGACCGCTCCTTCGTCCTGGACCTGCTCGGGATCGACATCTCTGCGACCCGGATCAAGTGCGCGCTGCTGTCGTTGAAGGTGTTGAAGTCCGCCGGCCTAGGCCACGAGGTGGACTGGGAGCCGGAGACGCCGGAGGCAAGCGCGCCGGCGAACCGGGACGCGGTGTAGCGCGGCTTCGGCGGCGCGCCGCGCTTTCGCAGCGCCGCTGGCTCGCCCGTCCGGCGGCGGCGCCGCCCTCGGTACACGCGCCTCCACTGCCGGGGTGGCGCCCGCTGGTTTTGGCCGCGGTCGGCCGCGGTGGTGGCGCCAACCTCGTGCCACCGGTCGTGGAGTGTCGTTGGCGTTTGCCGTCGCCTCCGGTCCTCCGCCGCTGCCTCGCTCTCGGTACACGCGGCTCGACTGCCGGGGCGACGCGACCGGCTTTGGCCGCGGTCGGCCGCGATGGTGGCACCACCCTCGGTACACGCGCCTCCACTGCCGGGGTGGCGCCACTGGCTTTGGCCGCGATCGGCCGCGGTGGTGGTGCCAGCCGCGTGCCACCGGTCGTGACGTGTCAATGGCATATCTCACTCTGCTTCCGGTCCTCCGCCGCTGCCTCGCTGTCGGTACACGCGGCTCGACTGTCAGGGCTACGCGACAAGCCTTGGCCGCGGTCGGCCGTGGTGGGACCTCCCGACCGGTGGCACGAGGCCGGCGCCACTTCGCGCAACGGCCGACGCTTGCCGACACGACCGCGAGTTAGGCTCGCCGCATGCCCGAAGTCGGCGACATCTACAGCCTCAGCGACCATCAGCACCTGACCGTCACGGTCCTCCGCGAGGACCTGCTCGAGGTGGAAGCGGTGTGGGAGCCCGGTGGTGTGAAGCAGCAGCCGCCGTTGCATCGGCATCGCAGCCAGGATGAGCACTTCGTCATCCGCGAAGGGGAGTTGCGGGCGCTGATCGATGGTCAGGAGCGGGTGTTGCGGGCTGGTGATGTCATCGATGTGCCGGCTGGGACGCCGCATGCGATGTGGTCGACGGCCGACGGGTCGAGTCGGGCTACGTGGCAGGTTCGGCCGGCGTTGCGGACCGCGGAGCTGTGGGCGGCGTTGACGGAGATGCGGGCTGCATCGGCCTCGGGTCGGATGCCGTCGCCGGAGGATGGCCAGGCGCTGTTGGAGAAATACGCGCCCGAGTTCGAGTTGGTGCTCTAGTCCTTCTCCGACCAGCGGCGGTCGGCGAGCGCCCGGAGGGCGGGCAGGTCGTCGGGGCCGAAGTGCCGGAGACGGGGCGTGCCCCAGCTGGTCGTCGTGAGCACGGCCTCGCCGTCCTCGTCGCTGTCGGCGTCGACCAGGAGCGTGTCGGGCATCGTGTCCTCGTCGAGGCCCGCGGCGGCGATCGCGGCCTGCAGCGCGGGCAGGTTGGCGGTCGCGTCGCCGCCGGCGAACAGGACGAGCGTCGCGAGGGCCGTGCCCGCGAAGGCCTTCGCGTAGGCCTTCAACAACGTCGGGGACGCGATGACCTCCTCCGCGCGGGCCAGGACGCGGAAGCGGCGGCGCTCGACGCTCACGTCGGCGAGGGCCTGCACGCGCGGGCCCGGCGTCGGGGTCGCGCCGGTCCCGGCGGCGGAGTGGAAGGCGTCCTGGAGCTCGAGCGCGAGGCTCAGGCGGTGCTCGCCGTCCATGACGCCGCAGGCCCGTACCAAGGCATAGGCATCAACATCACCGGCCTCGTGCGCGAAGCGCAGCGGCAGGTCGGCCAGCGCGCGCCAGACGAGGAAGTCCAGCGGCAGCGCGCCCCGGAACGCCCACTCGCGGTCGACCGCCTCCCACCGCCCGGTCCCGCCGTCGTCGAGGACGTTGGTCCAGATCGCGTCCAGCGCGTCGCCGCGCAGCAGCGGCACGCCGTCGTCGTCGACGCGGCCCGTCCCGAACTCCTCCGTCAACCACGCGGCATAGCGTTCGACGAGCGCGCGCAGCGCGGGCGCCTCCGGACCCTCGGCCACGATCGCCTCCAGCGCGGCGAGCGCCACGACCGGCCCGCGCCGGCGAGGCTCGTCGGCGAGACGGTGCTCGATGAGTCCGAGCTCGACGGTCGCGTCCCGCTTCGCCGGCCCGCCCGCCGCGAGCTCGTTGACGATCGCGCCGGCGGCCGTCAGCGTAACCCGCTTCCGGCACGCCGGCCGCCGGTCTAGCGACCAATGCCGCGCCGCCCACCCGCGTTCGAGCCCGAGCCGCGCGGCCCCGCGCGCCGCGTCCTCGCGCCAGCAGAGCAAGGCATAGGAGTTGGCCCGCGCGACGAGCCGGCCGTCGCGCACGGCGTCGCGCTGCAGCAGGGTCTCGCTCGCGTAGGCGACCCGCGGCCGCGGCGTCGACCCGCGGTTGGGCGCGGTGCCGAGGAGCCAGTTCGCGGCGTCCGGGTCGCCGCCGAAGGCGACCGGATCGACGATCGTGGTCGTCTGGCGATGGTCGGGGAACGGGAGCAGGACGTCGACCGCGGCGAACCCGGCGGCGCGCGCCAGCCGCTCGATCTCGCCCGCGGTGGCGAAGGCGACGCGGGCGTCGTCGTCGCGGTGTGCGCCGTTGATGTACTTCAACCCGTCAGGGTTGGCGACGGTGACGAGCGCGAGGCCGTCCGTGCGCAGGGCGTTCGCCGCGACGCTCAGAAGCTCGGCGTCGACCGCGCCGCCCATGAGCGTGACCAAGTCATAGGCCTCGCTCGCGCGCACGCCCCGCGGGTCGCCGGCCAGGACCGACGCCGACCGCAGCCCGCGCACCCGCGCGTAGGCGGCCGCGGCGTGGGCGTCCGAGCCCTCGTAGGCGTGCACGGTCGCGAAGTGCTCGGCGAGCCAACGCGTGACGGAGCCCATGCCGGCGCCGAGCTCGAGGGCCGAGCAGGAGCCGGCCCGGGTGAACGCCAGCGCGTCGAGGAGCGTCGTGCGGTACTGCGAGAGCTCCCAGAGCCGGCCGAAGTCGGTCCAGACGCGGGTCGCGAGCTCCGGCGACGCGACGCTGCGATCGCGGACCGCGTCGACGGCGGCCAGTATCGCCCGTTCGCGCTGGTCGAGGGGAGGCACGACAGGGCGAAGGTACGCCGTGGGGTGGGGGCGGTCCTGCTGGGACTTATGGGGTTCTTGGGGTTGTCTGCGGCGGCGCTGGCGCAGTTGGTGAGCAGCGCAGGCGTTGGTCGTGCTGCGGGGCGGGGTCTGCTTGGCATCTAGGTGTAGTTCCTAGGGACGTTGTTCATCCGGGCCTCCTTGGAGGCTGGTGGTTGTCGAGGCCATCAGCACCAAGGGAGGCACCGGATGAGGTTGC
>DATDMD010000015.1:0-3714 GCA_036518975.1 Baekduia sp. | reverse complement strand
GCTGCGACTCATCCACGATCACCTGGCGCGCGTGCCGGTGCCGCCCGCGCAGGTCAACCCGGCGGTCCCCGCGACGGTCTCCCAGATCGTCATGCACCTCCTGGAGAAAGAGCCCGACAGCCGGTACCAGAGCGCGGACGGGCTGGTCCGGGATCTCGAGGCGGTGCGCCACGCCCCGGCCGGCGCGGCCGACGCCGCGCTCGGGATCGGCGAGCGCGACGTCCCGCTGCGGCTGCTCGCGCCGTCGCGGCTCGTCGGGCGCGACGCGGAGGTGGCGACGGTCCGGGAGGCGTTCGAGGCGTCGCTGACGGGCCGCTGCCGCGGGGTGCTCATGAGCGGCGCGCCGGGCGTCGGCAAGACGGCGCTGGCCGCCGAGGTGCGGCCGGTCGTGGCGAGCCGGGGTGGGTGGTTCGTGGCCGGCAAGTTCGACGAGCACCGGCGCGACCTCGAGTTCGACGCGGTCCACCAGGCGCTGCGCGCGCTGGGCCGGGTGCTGCTCGCCGAGCCGGAGCATGATCTGACCCCGCTCCGGGAGCGGATCCTGGCCGCGGTCGGACCCAACGCGGGTCTGCTGACCGCCCTGGTGCCGGAGTTCGCGGCGCTGCTCGGCGTCCCGCCCGCCGCGGGCGATCCGCTGACGGCGCAGGCGCGGGCGGCGCAGTCGGCGCTGGCCGTGCTGCGCGCCGTCGCCTCGCCGCGGCGGCCGGTGGTGGTGTTCGTCGACGACCTCCAGTGGGCGGGGCGCGCGCCCCTCGGCCTCATCGACGGCGTGCTGAGCGGCGAGCCGATCGCGGGCTTGTTGCTGGTCGGCGCCTACCGCGACCGCGACGGCGACGTCGACGCGGCGCATCCGCTGGCGGCGCCGCTGTCGCGGTGGCGCGAGCAGCCCGGCGTGCGACACATCCCGCTGGACAACCTGCCCGGACCGAGCCTCGTCGCGATGGTCGCGGACATGCTGCACGCGGATCCGGCGCGGGCGGCGGGCCTGGTCGAGGCGCTCGAGCCGCACACGCGCGGGAACCCCTACGACACCGTGGAGCTGCTGGACGCGCTGCGCCGCGACGGCGTGCTGACCCCGACGGCCGACGGCTGGCACTGGGACGACGGAGCGGCTCGTGCTCGGCTGCAGACGTCCGAGGTCACCGAGCTGCTCGGCGCGCGCGTCGCGGCGCTGGCGCCCGGGTCCCGGCAGATGGTCGAGGCGATGGCGTGCCTGGGCGGCCGGGCGGAGCTGACCCTGCTGCAGGCCGCGACCGGCGAGCCGGCCGACGTGGTCGAGCGGATGCTCGCGCCCGCGCTCGAGGAAGGCCTGCTCGTGGTCGACTCCGGGGTGGACGAGGCGCGCCGCTTCCGCCACGACCGCGTCCGCGAGGTCGTCTTGGACGGTCTGGGCCGGCAGGAGCGCCGTGCGCGGCAGCTGGCGATCGCCCGCCGGCTGGCCGGCGCGCCGGAGCGGTTCGCGGTCGCCGCGGAGCAGTACCTGCCGGTCGTCGACGAGGTCGACGATCCGGCGGAGCGGCGGCGGGTCGTGGCGCTGCTGCGGCAGGCCGCCGACCAGGCGCGGCTGATCGGCGACTACACGCTGGTGAACGCGCTGCTGGCGGCCGCGCTGCGGCTGGTCGACCCCGACGACGACGCCGCCGTGGTGCTCGCGGTGCGCACGGGCCGTCACGCCGCCCTGTTCAGCCTGGGCCGCCTGGACGAGGCCGACGAGGACTACCGCGCCGTCGCGGAGCTGAGCCCGACCGCGGTCCAGCGCGCCGAGGCGACGGCCGTGCAGGTCCGCAGCCTCAGCCACCGGACCCGCTTCGCGGAGGCCATCGAGCTCGGCCTGCGATCGCTGCGCGAATGCGGCATCGCCGTGCCGGCCGCCGACCGGTTCGCGGCGGGGATCGACGACAAGTACGATCGCTTCTTCCGGTGGCTGGACAGCACCGACCCCGCCGAGGATCTGGCTCGCCCCGAGCTCAGCGACCCTCGCCTGCTGGCCATCAGCCGCCTCGTCGACGCGCTCCTGCCGGTGGCGAACTTCGTCGCCGACCGCGCGATGATCAGCTGGCTGGCGATGGAAGCGGTGCGGATGTGGATCGAACACGGGCCGAGCCCTCTGCTGATCGGGCCGGCCGGCCACGCCGCCTATCACGCCGGACCGCAGCGCGACGACTACCTCGGCGCGTACCGGGCGCTGCAGCGCATCATCGCGCTCGGCGAGGCCCGCGGGTACGAGCCCGGCACGTCGCAGGCGCGGTACATGGCCGCCACCAACACCGGCTGGTTCGCGCCGATCGAGCAGGGCGTCGACGCCGCTCATCGTGCCCGTGACGGTCTGATCGCGGGAGGCGAGCTCGCCTACGGCGGCTACACCTACCTGCTGTCCGTGCCGTACTCGGTGGACTGCGCGCCGTCGCTGGCGAGCTTCGTCGCCGAGCTCGACGACGGGTTCACCTTCCTGCGCCGGACCGCCAACGAGCAGACCGTCCGGTGGCTCGACAGCTATGAGTGGCTCGTCGGCGTGCTGCGCTCCGAACGCGCCGGCGCCGCGACCGAGGCGGTCCCGCTGGAGCGGTACGCCGACGATCCGACGGCGCTGTTCTACGCCCATCTCTGCCGCGCCATCGCCGCCGCCATCTTCGGTGACGCGGCCAGGCTCGCCGAGCACAGCGCCGGGGCGCTGGAGCTGATCCAGGTCGTCAACGGCTTCTACCCCATGGCCCAGGTCCGCCTCCTGCGCGGCTTGGTCGTCGCCGACGCAGCGCGTGCGACCGACGGTGACGCGCGCGACGACCTCCTGGCCGAGCTCGACGAGCTGGCGCGGTGGCTGGCCGGATGGGTGCCGGGCGCGCCGGACAACTTCGTGGCCCTGCTGCGGCTGGTCGAGGCCGAGCGGGCCTGGGCGGCCGGGGACTTCCGCGCCGCCGTGATCGCCTTCGACGCCGCACGGCGCGAGGTGGCCGGGCGCCAGCGGCCGTGGCATCGGGCGCTGATCGCCGAGCGCGCGGCCCGGTTCTTCCTCGCCCACGGCGTCGACCACGCCGGCTACGACCTCCTCGCGCACGCCCGCGACGACTACCTCGCCTGGGGCGCGACCGCCAAGGTCGACCAGCTCGACTGGGCCTATCCGCCCGCTCGACGGCACGCGGACGCGACGACCGCGGGCGGCGGCGCCGAGCGCGGCGACGTCGCCCACCACCGCTCCACCGTCACGACCGGGACGATCGACCTCCTCGGGATCCTGGCCGCGTCGCAGGCGCTCAGCTCGGAGACGAGCGTCGAGCGGCTGCACGCGCGCGTGGCCGAGGTGCTCGGCGCGATGACCGGCGCCACCGGCGTCCACCTGGTGCTGTGGAGCGACGAGCGGCAGGACTGGCTGCCGCCCGCATCCGATGGCGGCGAGCACGCGGTTCCGCTGTCCGTGCTGCGCTATCTCCAGAGGACGCGAGAGCCGCTGGTCGTCGCCGACGCCGCCGGCGACGACCGCTTCGCCCGCGACGCGTACTTCGCCGGCGTCGTCGCCTGCTCGCTCCTGGCCGTCCCGATCGTCAGCCGCGCCACGCTGCAGGCGCTGCTGGTGCTCGAGAACCGCCTGCTCCGCGACGCGTTCACCACTGAGCGACTGGACGTGGTGAAGCTCATCGCCGGCCAGCTCGCCGTGTCGCTCGACAACGCCCAGCTCTATGCCGGCTACCGCCGCATCGCCGACGAGCAGGCGGCCCT
>DATDMD010000014.1:0-32185 GCA_036518975.1 Baekduia sp. | reverse complement strand
GCGCGACAGCCGACCTCGCCGCCGACGCCGCGCCGGCGGAGATCGTCGCCGCGGTGCGGGCGGCGGCGCTGGGCGAGAACGGGGCGACGGGCGCGGACCCCGGCGGGCCGGCGCCGGCCCTGACGCCCCGCGAGGCCGAGGTGCTCCGCTGGCTGGCCACCGGCGCGACGAACCGCGAGATCGCCGCCGCGCTGCACCTCAGTCCCGACGCCGTCAAGAAGCACAGCTCGTCGCTCTACCGCAAGCTCGGCGTGCGCAACCGCACCGAGGCCGCGGCGACGGCCAGATAAGTGGGTGGTGGCCCACCCGCGCGCCGGGGCGCCAGCATCCGTCCCGAAGCGGTGTGGACACCATTGCCCTGACGGGCGCCGGGCGCGAGCCTCGGCACATGATCCTCGCTGCCGACTACCCCTTCATGGACATCTTCTGGACCATGTTGGTGTTCTTCATCTGGGTTATGTGGTTCTGGACCCTCATCATCGTGCTGACCGACGTGTTCGGCCGCACCGACATCGGCGGCTGGGCCAAGGCCGCCTGGACCCTGTTCCTGCTGATCATCCCCGTGATCGGGATGCTCGTGTACCTGATCGCCGACGGCAAGGACATGGCCGAGCGGCGCAACCAGGGCGTGCAGAAGGCCCAGGACCAGCTCGACGAGCGCATCCGCACCGTCGCGTCCACGAGCAACGGCGGCAGCGGCGGCGGCGCCGCGGGCGAGATCGCCAGCGCCAAGGCCCTGCTCGACAGCGGCGCCATCGACGCCGCCGAGTTCGACGTCCTCAAGCAGAAGGCGCTGGCGGCCGTCTGAGCGGCGCGTCCGAGCTCCGTCCCATGGCCGAGAACGCGCATCCCGTGATCGTCTCGTTCGACGGCTCGGCGCCGGCCGAGGCCGCGCTGCGGGCCGCCGTGCGCGAGCTGCCGGGCCGCCGCATCGTGGTCGTCAGCGTGTGGGAGCCGGGGTTCACGACCGCGATGCTCACGCCGACCGACGCGAGCGGCATCGCGTTCGCCGTGCCGAACCCGGAGGAGATCGCGACCGTCGACCGCCTCCAGCGCGACCACGCCGGCGCGGTCGCCGACGCGGGCGTCGCGCTGGCCGAGGAGCTCGGCGCGACCGCCGAGGCGATGCCGTCACGCGACGGCGGCGGCGTGGCCGAGACCGTCGTCGCGGCGGCGTCGACCTGCGACGCGACCGTGATCGTCGTCGGCTCGCGCGGGCTGGGCGCGGTCAAGGCGCGGCTGCTCGGCTCGACCACGCGCCGCCTCCTGCACGACTCCCACGTCCCCGTGCTCGTCGTCCGCGACGGCGAGGGGTAAGGAGCCGCGTGTCGGCGCTCGGCGCGGCGGCGGTCCCGCCCGCCGAGACGACCCGCCGCGAGGCGGGCTGGCTGCCCATCGTCGTCCTGGCGTCGGCGCAGTTCGTGATGGTGCTGGACAGCAGCGTCATGAACGTGTCGATCTCGCAGATCGTCGCCGACCTGAACACGACGATCCAGGGCGTCCAGGCCGCGATCACGTTCTACACGTTGGTCATGGCGGCGCTCATGCTGCTGGGCGCCAAGCTCGGCGACGTGCTCGGCCGCTCGCGGGCGTTCGCGATCGGGCTCGGGATCTACGGCCTGGGCTCGCTGACCACGGCGCTCAGCCCCAGCCTCACCGTCCTGCTCATCGGCTGGTCGACCATCGAGGGCATCGGCGCCGCGCTGGTGATCCCGGCGATCATGGCGCTGATCGTCGCGACCTACGAGGGCCCGCGCCGGGCGACGGCGTTCGGGATCGTCGGCGGCGCGGCCGGCGCGGCGATCGCGCTGGGCCCGCTCATCGGCGGCTGGGTGACGACCGAGCTCTCCTGGCGCTACGTCTTCGTCGGCGAAGTCGTCGTGGTCGCCGCGATCCTGCTGTCGCGCCGCCGCGTGCTGCCCAGCCCGCCGGTGGTGAACCCGCCGCGCCTGGACCTCGTCGGCGCGGCCCTGGTCGGCAGCGGCCTCGGCGTCGCGGTGTTCGGGATCCTCAAGAGCAGCCAGTGGGGCTGGGTCGAGCCGCTGGCCGCCCCGGAGATCGGCGGCCACGAGATCACGCCGCTGGGCTTCTCGGTCGTCCCGTTCCTGATCCTCGCCGGGATCGGGCTGCTGATGGGCTTCGCCGCGTGGGAGGAGCGGCGCGAGCGACGCGGCGAGGACACGCTCCTGGACCGGTCGCTGCTGCGGATCCCGGCGCTGCGCGCCGGCCTCACGGCGCTGACCATGCAGCAGCTGACGCTGCTCGGCACGTTCTTCGTCCTGCCGGTCTACCTCCAGGTCGTGCTCGGCCTCGACGCGTTCGAGACCGGCAAGCGCCTCTTCCCCATGTCGGTGACGATGTTCGCGGCGGCCCTCGCCGGCCCGCGCCTCGCGGCCGGGTTCGCGCCCAAGCGCGTCGCCCAGGTGGGGTTCCTGTCCCTCGTCGCGGGCGCGCTGCTCCTGCTCGACACCATCGACGTGGAGCTGAACGGGACGTCGTTCGCCGTCGCGCTGGCGCTGTTCGGCGTCGGCGCGGGCCTGCTGATCTCGCAGCTGGGCAACATCATCATGTCGTCGTCGCCGCCCGCCAAGACGAACGAGGCCGGCGGCCTGCAGGGCACGGCCCAGAACCTCGGCGCGTCGCTGGGCACCGCGCTGATCGGCTCGATCCTCATCGCGACGCTGTCCAGCGGCTTCGTCGCGAGGGTGGAAAGCAACCCGGCGGTCCCGGCGGCGGCGCGCCAGCAGATCACGGAGCGGGCGGAAAAGGGGATCCCCGTCGTTCCCGTCTCCGACGTCGAGGACGCCGCGCGCGACGCCGGCGTCTCCGCCCAGCAGGCACAGGCGATCGCGGACGACTACGGCGACGCCGAGCTCGACGCGCTGCGGCGCGCACTTGGCGCTGTCGCGGTGTTCGCCCTGCTCTCGCTGTGGTTCACGCGCCGCCTCCCGATGCGTATGGACGGAAAACGGTGAGTTGTCGCCACTCGCCCGCGCCAGGCAGACTGCGCCTCAACGAGGTCGTTCGGGCGCCGAGCCGCCCCCTCCATGATCACCCAACTGACGAGCGCAGAGCAGCTTCCAGCACGCGGCGCAACGCGACCGCTGCTGGCCGTCGCCGGGATGACGGTCGCGGTCTGCCTCACCGCCACGGCCGCCGCGCTGGGCGCCAGCGCGGCCACCAGCGACCGCGTGCTCGCGGCGCTGCTGCGCGGGTCGCTGGTCGCGGTGCCGCTGGGCGCGGCCGTCTACGCGTGGGGGCTCGTCCCCTACCGGCGCTTCGCGCGGCTCCTCGTGCTGGCCGGCCTCGTCGGCTTCGTCGCGACGCTCGCGGACGCGCGCGACCCCACGCTTTACAGCATCGGGCGCATCGCGGGCTGGGCCATGGAGCCGATCCTGGTCGTGTTGCTGCTCGCGTTCCCGGACGGCCGCCTCCGCGACCGCGTCGACCGCCGGCTGGCGCTCGCGATGGCCGCCGTGCTCGTCGTGTTCTACCTGCCGACGCTCGTCCTCCTCCCCAGCTTCCAGCTGCCGAGCCCGTGGACGAGCTGCACCCACGACTGCCCCGCGAACGCCTTCTACGGCGGCCACGAGCCCGCGTTCGCCCGCCAGGCGTTCCTCGGCACGGGCAGCGTCCTGATCCTGCTGATCATGGTCGGCGTGCTGGTGCGGCTGCGCCGGCGCGTCCAGGAGGCGAGCGCCGTCCAGAAGGAGGCGCTGCTGCCGGTCCTGGCGATCGGCATGGTGCGCGCGGCGCTCGTCGGATCGCTCGTCGTCGTCCGTCAGGCCGGCCTCGCGGACGAGGTCGTCGAGGCCGGCGCGTCGCTGATCGCGTGGGCCACGCCCGCGATCGCCGTCGGGTTCCTCGTCGGGCTCGTCCGGTCGCGCCTGGCCGCGGAGCGGACGCTGCGCGCGCTGACCACGTCGGTGCGCGGCACGCCGGCGCCGGCCGCGCTGGAGCGCACCGTCGCGGCCGCGTTCGACGACCCCACGCTGCGGATCGCCCTCCCGGCCGGCGGCCGTCCCGACAGCTGGCTGGACACCCACGGCGAGCCCGTGCCGCCGCCGGGCCCGGCCCACGGACGCTGCTTCCGGATCGTGCGCGACGGCCACCGGCGCATCGTCGGGGCGCTCACGTGCGACGCCGCCCTGCGCGACCGGCCCGAGCTGCTGGACGTGGCGGCGGGCCTGATCGCGATGGCCATCGAGCAGCGCCGGCTGGAGGGCGAGGCGGCGAGCGCGACGCGGGAGGCGCAGGACTCGCGCGCCCGCCTGGTGGCCAGCGCCGACGCCGAGCGCCGGCGCATCGAGCGCGACCTGCACGACGGCGCGCAGCAGCGCCTCGTCGCGATGCGCATCGAGCTCGGCCTCGTCGAGGACATGCTCCACGACGACCCGCAGGCCGCCGCGCGCATCCGCGAGCTGGAGGCGTCGGCCGACGAGGCGCTGGAGGAGCTGCGCTCGCTCGCGCACGGCGTGCGCCCGCCGCTGCTCAACGACCGCGGGCTGGCCGAGGCGCTGAGAGCCGCGCTCGCCCGGTCGACCCTGCCCGTACAGCTGACGACCGACAGGGTGTGCCGCTACGCGCCCGAGGTCGAGAGCGCCGTGTACTTCAGCATGTTGGAGGCCCTGCAGAACGTCGCCAAGCACGCGCGCGACGCGACCCGGGTGACGATCCGCCTGCACGACGACACCAGCGGCGAGCTGCGCTTCGAGGTGCGCGACGACGGGCCGGGCGCGGGCGACGACGCGTTCGAGCGGGGCGCCGGCGTCCAGAACATGCACGACCGCATCGCCGCCGTCGACGGGACCCTGCGCATCGTGTCGCTGGAGGGCCTGGGCACCGTGGTCTCCGGCCGCGTCCCGGTCACGCGGCCGTGCCTCGGGCCGGGCGGCCCTCAGCCCGTGTGAACCTGCCGCCCGTGCGCGCGCCACAACTGGCGCAGCGTGTCCGGTGAGAGGTGCTGCTTGCGGACGTAGGCGACCGCGCCGACCGAGCCGATGCCCGACGGGAGGTCGACGAGCGCCTCCAGCGACACGAGCACGACCACCACGTCGGGGTCCTGCTCCATCAGCCGGCGCGCGGTCTCGATCCCGTCCATGTCCGGCATGCGCACGTCGAGCAGCACGAGGTCGGGATGCAGGACGGCGGCCAGGGCCACGGCCTGCGCCCCGGAGCTCGCCTCCGCGACCTGCTGGAACCCGTCCGTCGCGGCGATCAGGTCGCGCGCCGTGTGCCGGAAGACGGCCTGGTCGTCGACGGCCAGCACCGTCACCTCCCGCTCACCGTCCGAGTCTCCGCACATCCTGGGACGGTCCTCCCCGCGCAGGCCGTGACGCAAGGGCACGCTCCACCGTCTGGTCGGCGTGCAGGCACGAACCTGGCGCTGTTCGCAGGGCGCACGCTTGACGGCGGGCAGCGCCAAGGCCCATAGTGGGCGCATGGGCGTCACCGCCGACCCCGGGGAGTCCGTCGCGCCGCCCGGAACGATCCGGGTGGTGATCGCGGACGACAGCTACCTCGTCCGCCAGGCGCTGACGCACGTGCTCGAGGGCCACGAGCGGATCGCGGTCGTCGCCGAGTGCCGCGACCAGGGGTCGCTCATGCTGGCCGTCGAGGCCCAGGAGCCCGACGTCGTCGTCACCGACATCCGCATGCCGCCGACCCTCACCGACGAGGGCATCCGGGTCGCCGCGGCGCTGCGGGCGGCGCGGCCGGCGGTCGGCGTCGTGATCCTGAGCCAGTACGCCGATCCCCGCTACGGGCTCGCGCTGCTGGAGAGCGGCTCCGACGGCCGCGCCTACCTGCTCAAGGAGCGCATCCAGTACCGCGGCCAGCTCGTGGCCGCGATCGAGTCGGTCGCCCAGGGCGGCTCGGTGATCGACGCGAAGGTCGTCGAGAAGCTCGTCCAGGAGCGCACGCGGGCCGAGCGCTCGCCGCTGAACGAGCTGACAGCGCGCGAGCTGGAGATCCTCACGTTCGTCGCCCGCGGCCACAGCAACCAGGCGATCGCCGACGAGCTGGTCCTGACGCGCCGCGCGGTGGAGAAGCACATCGGTGCGATCTTCATGAAGCTCGGGCTCACCGACCCCTCAGACGTCGCGCGCCGGGTCAAGGCCGCGCTGATCTACCTGTCCGAGCACGTCGACGCCTGACCCGTCGCCGCGACGGGTGCGCGCGCCCCACCTCCAGACGCCGGTCCGCCGCCTTGCCGGCCCTCGGGGCCGGAGGCAGAGTCGGGGCAACCGACCGAAGGAGCGGGCGCGATGTGCCGCTGGATGGGCTGGCTCGGCCAGCCGCTGCTGCTGGAAGAGATGCTGTTCAACAGCCCTCACGGCATCGTCGACCAGTCCGCGCACGCGCGGATGGGCGCCGAGACGACGAACGGCGACGGCTTCGGCCTGGGCTGGTACGGCGCGGGCGAGGGGCCGGGCGTCTACCACAGCGTCTCCCCGGCGTGGTCGGACGCCAACCTGCGCGAGCTCGCCGCGCACGTCGTGTCGCCCCTCTTCCTCGCCCACGTCCGGGCCGCGATCGGCTCGCCGGTCCAGCAGACCAACTGCCACCCGTACCGGCACGGGCGCTGGCTGTTCGTCCACAACGGCTACCTCGGCGGCTTCCAGGACGTCCGCCGCGACCTCGTCCTCGCCGTCGCGCCGGAGCTGTTCCCGGGCATCCAGGGCACCACCGACACCGAGATCGTCTTCGCGCTCGCGCTCACGTACGGGCTCCAGGACGACCCGCTGGGCGCGATGGAGCAGACGATCGGCCACGTCGAGGAGGTCGCCCGCGCCCACGGCGTCGAGGACGCGGTGCAGGGGACGTTCGGCATCTCCGACGGCGACGCCCTGTGGGCGATCCGCTACGCGACGCAGGGCCCGGCGCGCACGCTGTTCGTCTCCAGCGACGTCGACACGGTCCGCCGCCTGTACCCCGACGACACGCGGCTGCAGCGGATCACCGAGGACGACCGGCTGGTCGTGTCCGAGCCGTTCTCGGACCTGCCGGGGCTGTGGCAGGAGGTCCCGGAGTCGTCCACGGTGACCGTCCGCCGCGGCGGGGTCCTCAAGCACGGCGACTTCCATCCGACCGTCGCCGCCGCGGCGACCGGGGCGTGATCGGCATGCCGCGCCTGATCGTCATCGTCGACCCCCTCGGCCTCGGGCGCAGCGCCGCTCGCGTCGCCGGGCGCGCCGGCGCCGAGCTGGCCGAGCGCGCGACCACGCGGGTGGTCGACGAGCTGCTGGCCCGCGGCGTGGTCGAGCAGGTCGCCGACCGCGTCCTGGCCGGCCCGGAGCTCGAGCGCATCGTCGACGGCGAGGCGATGGACCGGTTCGCGACGCACCTCCTGGACAGCCCGGCCGCCGAGCGGATGCTGGCGCAGGTCTTCGAGAGCCGGCTCCTGGACGACGCCGTCGCGCGGGTGCTGGCCAGCGCCCAGCTGTGGCACGTCGTCGCGGAGATCGCGGAGAGCCCCGCGGTGTCCGACGCGATCAGCCGCCAGGGCGTGGGCTTCGCCGACCAGGTGGTCGACCAGGTCGGCGAGCGCTCGCGCAAGGCCGACGCCCTGCTGGAGCGCGCGGCCCACCGCGTGTTCCACCGCCCGGCGCCGGCCGGGCCCGCGCCGGCGACGCCGTGACCGCGGTCGCGGCCGACCGCTTCGCCCCGCCCGCGCCGCCGCGGCCGGTCCCGTACGTCGGGCTGGTCACGCGCGGGATCGCCTTCGCCCTCGACGCCGCGATCATCAACGCGGTGGCCATCACGGTGTCGGCGCTGATGGCGCTGATCCTCTCCATGTTCAGCGATCCCGGGTGGCTGAAGACGTTCGTGGTGGCCGCCGGGGCCGTGGCGTACGTGCTGTGGCTCGTCGGCTACTTCGTCTTCTTCTGGACGACCACCGGCCAGACGCCCGGCGACCGGATGATGCGCTTCCGCGTGCGGTCCAACAGCGGCGGGCGGCTGAAGCCGCGCCGGGCGCTGCTGCGGTTCGTGGCGCTGGTGCTCGCCGCGCTGCCGCTGTTCGCCGGCTTCCTGATGATCCTGTTCGACCGCCGGCGGCGCGGCCTGCACGACTGGATCGCGCGCACGGTCGTGGTCGACGAGCAGCGGCCCGCGCGGCGCCGCTGAGCGAGCGTCAGCGCTCCACGTCGACGAGCCCGAGCTCGACGGCCCGGGCGACGGCGGCCGACCGCGAGGCCACGCCGAGCTTGCGGTAGACGGCGTGGGCCTGCGACTTGATGGTGTTGCTCGACACGTCGAACCCCGCGCCGATCTCGCGGTAGGACCGGTGGGTCGGCAAAGCGTGCAGCACGCGCAGCTCGGCGGGCGTGAGGATGCCGCCCGGCTCGGCGGGCGCGATCGCCAGGGCGGCGAGCGCCGCCTCGGTCGCGTCGAGGGCGGCGAAGAGGCCGTGCGCGTCCGGGAGCCAGGTCGCGGCGCGGCGGGCCTCGGCCAGGCGCTGGCGCGCGGCCGGCGCGTCGCCCAGCCGCAGCAGGGTCCTGGCGAGGGCCAGGCTCACCTGCGCCTGGTACCAGGGCGGGATCGCGTCGCGCCCGTCGAGCAGGCGGCCGGCGGTCGCGACGTCGGCGTGCGCCTCGGCGCTGCGGCCGCGCAGCGCGCGGGCCAGCGCGGCGGCGGCGGCGACCAGCGCCAGCCCGGCGTGGGCGTCGAGCATCGTGTCGGCCACGCGGGCCCGGGCGCGCTCGGCGCGCAGGCGGCCCTCGTCCTCGTCGCCGGCCCAGAACCCGACGAGCGCCAGCTCGGCGTCGCACAGGGCGGCGATCGCCGGCGCGGCCGCGCCCGCGCGCCGCACGCCGTCCTCCAGCGCGACCATCGCGTCGGTGGTGTCGCCGGCCAGCAGCGCGCCCGCGCCGTCCAGGAGGCAGGCCAGAGCGCAGGACGGCTCACCGTCGGGCGCGTCCGCCGCGACCAGGCGCGCCGCCGCCCGCAGGTCGGCGACCGGCCCGGCGGCGGTGAGCGCCGCCGCCGCGCGGGCGCCGGCGCGCAGGGAGCGCGCGAGGTCGGGCGACGACGGGGCGACACCGACGGGCGCCTGCGCGAGGGCGCGGTCGACCCGCGCGGTCGCGAGGTCCGGGAGCGCGACCATGGCCGCCGTGAGCGCGACGGTGGCGTGGCGCTCGACCGCGCGCGGCGGCAGCGCGGCGACCCAGCGCTCCAGCGTCGCGCCGCGGCCGTCCCACGCGTAGTTGGCCGCGCCGCCCCAGATGAGCGTGCCGGCCCGCTCGACGTCGGCGCCGGCGGCCGCGTGCTCGATCGCCGCGGCGAGGTCGCCGCGCTCCTCGAACGCGCGGCTGGCGCGCAGGTGCAGCTCGCGCTCCAGGAGCGGCTCGCGGCGGCGCAGCTCGGCGCGCAGCGCGTCGCGCAGCAGCGGGTGGCAGCGCAGCACGGGCGTCAGCGGGTCCACGCGGGCCACGGGCAGCGCGCCGCGCTCCAGCTCGTGGAGCATGTCCTGGAGCGCCGGGACCTTCAGGATCTCGGAGCAGACGTCGGCGTCGAGCACCTCCAGGATCGACGTCTGCAGCAGGAACCGCCGCTGCTGGGGCGGCAGCGGCGCCAGGACCTCGTCGGCCAGGTAGTCGGCGACCGCCGGGGCCGCGCCGCCGAAGCGCAGCGCCGCCGCGCGCGGGTCGACCGCGCACCACAGCGCCTGCGCGGCCAGCGACAGCATCGCCGGCCAGCCCTCGACCTGCAGCAGGAGCGCCCGCAGCGGCGCGCCGTCCAGGCTCACGCCCTCGGCCTCCAGCGCCGCGGCGGCCTCGCGCCGCGTCAGCGCCAGGTCGGCCGGGCCCAGCTCAAGCACGTCGTGCTGCGCGCGCAGCCGTCCCAGCGGCACCGCCGACCGCGACGCGATCACCAGGCGCGAGCCGGGGCTCAGGCGGTCGACCGCGCGCTCCAGCGGCCCGTGGGCGGCCACCGGCCAGCCGTCGCGGACCTCCACGGTCGGCCCCGCGCCGGGGCGCGGCCGCGCGGTCCGGCCCGGCGCCGTCCAGCAGAACGGCCGCGGCTCGCCGCTCGCCGCCCAGGCCCGCAGCAGCTCGGTCTTGCCGTAGCCCGCGGGGGCGCGCAGCAGGATGACGCGCGCGCCGGTGATCGCGAGGCGGCCGATCAGCCGCTCGCGCGGGAAGACCGCCGGCGCGGGCGTCGTGGACGGGTCCGGCGTGGGGAGCGGTGCGAGGGAGGCCGACATGCACCACGGACACTCCCCCGGTGCGTCGACACCGGCAAGGGCGTACGCCCACCTCCCCGGCACGGGCCGGCACGACGTGCGTCAGAGCGCGTTCAGGATCTTGCGCTTCTGGACCGTGAACTCCTCGTCGGTGAGCACGCCCTGGTCGTGCAGCGCGCCCAGCTTCTCCAGCTGCTCGACCGGGTCGGGCGCGGGTGCGACCGGCTCGGGCGGCGGCGCGTACTCGGGCTCGGGCTCGCCCTGGTCCGGGTAGGTCCCCTGCGCCGACCAGCGGTTGGCCTGGCGGCGCGAGACACGGTTGCTGACGGCGGTGGCGGTGCCGGCCACTACGGCCGTGCGCGCCATACCGCGAAGCAGTCCTGGCATGGTGGTGGTTCCTCCTCGTCCTCAGCGGGCCGCGGCTTCGAGCGCGTCGAGCGCCGCCAGCAGAGCCTGGATCTCAATGCGGCCGGAGGCCAGCAGCTGGCCGCCGGAGCGCCGCAGCGCGATCGCCAGCGGCGCCGCCCAGCGGTTCTCGATGACGAGCAGCGCGGCCGAGTCGCCGGGGCTCAGCGCGTCGGCGGCGTCGTCCAGGTCCTGCTGCTGCAGGAGCCCCGACGAGGCGCCCTCGAACACGGCGAACGGGCTGTCCGGACCCAGGTGCTCCAGGTCCATCTCGGTCGTGCTGCCGTCGTCGCCCTTGGCGACGAACGCGATGTCGAGCACGCGGATGATCCCGCGGTCGACCAGGTCGATGATCATCGGCGCGATCACGGTGCCGTCGGGCCGCGTGCCGCTCCATCCGAGGACGACCCAGTCGACCGGGCCCATCTCCTCGAGCTCCTCCGGAATCTCGTCGTGGCTCATCGCCGCTCCTTTCGTTCGCTGGACGAGGTGACCCCGTCCCGCGACGCTAAGTGGCGCGGCGGCGGCCAGCATCCTCCCATCGGGATGACGCGCGGCAGTCCGCAGCGCGGCACTCTGGATGCATGACCGTGGAGCCGACGACCGAGGTCGCCGAGGGGACGGAGCGCTACCGCGCGCTCCGTCACGAGCTGGAGGTCGGCATCCTGCCGCTGTCGACCTCGCTCGACGGCCGGCGCTTCACCTTCCAGGCGTCGCTGCACGGCCTGGAGGTGCGCGTCGGCGGGTTCGTCGTCGTCACCACCGAGGACGGCGGCGCGGCGCTGGGCCAGGTGCTGGAGCTCGGGCTGGCCGAGCACGACGTGGCCGTGGACGGCGGCGCGGTGACGCTGCGCCACGCCGCCGGCGCCGGGGAGCTGCTCGCGCCCGGCCGCCCGTTCCACGACGCGCTGCTGCGGCCGGCGACGGCGGACGAGGTCGGCGGCTGGGTCGCGGCCCGCGCCGCGTCGGGCACGCTGCTGCGGATCGGCACCCTCGCGCTCGCCGCGCCCGCGCCGTGCATGGTCGACGCGGGCGGCTTCGACCGGCACACGTTCCTCTGCGGCCAGTCGGGCTCGGGCAAGACCTATGCCTTGGGCGTCCTGCTCGAGCGCCTGCTGATCGAGACCGACCTGCGCATCGTCGTGCTCGACCCCAACTCGGACTTCACGCGGCTCGCGGCCGTGCGCGACGGCGCGGACCCGGCGCTCGCGGAGCGGCTGCGGGCGGTGGCCGGCGCGATCGCCGTGCACACGGCCGCGCCCGACCCGGCGCGGCCCACGGACGCGCGGCTGCGCCTGCGCCTCGCCGAGCTGACGACCGCGGCGCGCGCCGCGCTCCTGCGGCTGGACCCGATCCGCGACCTCGAGGAGTACGCCGAGCTGGCGGCGTTCATGGCCTCGGGCCAGCCGCCCACCACGGCCGCGCTGGAGGCGACGGGCCGTCCCGACGCGCTCCGGCTGGCGCAGCGCGCGCGCAACCTCGGCATCGAGGCCTTCGGCCTCTGGGCGCGCGGGGACGCGGGCTCGACGCTCGACGCGCTCGCCGACCCGAGCGTCCGGTGCCTCGTCGTGGACCTCGGCTCGCTCCCCACCCGCGAGGAGCAGGCGCTGGTCGCCGGCGCGGTCCTCGCCGACCTCTGGCGCCGCCGCGAGGAGCGCGACCCGCTGCTGGTCGTCGTCGACGAGGCCCACAACGTCTGCCCCGCCGAGCCGGAGGACGCGCTGACCGCGCTGGCCACCGAGCACGCGATCCGGCTGGCCGCCGAGGGCCGCAAGTTCGGGCGCTACCTGTTCGTCAGCACTCAGCGGCCCCAGAAGGTCCACGCCAACGTGACGTCACAGTGTGACAACCTGCTCCTGATGCGGCTGAACTCGGCGGCCGACGTCGCGCTCGTCGAGCAGCGCTTCTCGTTCGCGCCGGCGGGGCTGCTCGCCCAGGCGCCGGCGTTCGGCCTCGGCGAGGCGCTGGTGGCCGGCAAGCTCTCGCCCACGCCGCAGCTGCTGCGCGTCGACCCGCGCGTCTCGCGGGAGGGCGGCGCGGACGTGGCCGCCGACTGGCTCCCGCGCGTCAGCTGACGAACTGGAGGTCGTGGCCGGTGCGGTTCAGGCGCCGGCCGGTGCCGTCCTCCTCGACGACGACGACGTCCTCGATCCGGACGCCGAAGCGCCCGGGCAGGTAGACGCCCGGCTCGACGGAGAAGCACATGCCCGGCAGCAGCGGCTGCTCCTCGCCCTCGCCGAGGTACGGCGGCTCCAGGGCCGTCGTCCCGATGCCGTGGCCCGTGCGGTGCGGGAAGCGGTCGCCGTAGCCGGCCGCGGCGACCACGGCGCGGGCGGCGCGGTCGACGTCCTGGCACGTGGCGCCGGGCCGGACCGCCTCGAACGCGGCCTGCTGCGCGCGGCGGACCACGTCGTGGACCCGGACCTCCTCGTCGGTGGGCCTGGGGCCGACGTGGACCGTCCGCGACGTGTCCGACGCGTAGCCGTCCTTGAGCGCGCGGAAGTCCAACACCACCATGTCGCCCTTCACGATCGTGCGCGCGCCCGCCTCGTGGTGCGGGTCGGCGCCGTTGGGGCCGCAGCCGACGACGGTGAACTCCACCTCGCTGTGGCCGTGGTCGCCCAGCATGCGCGCGAGGTCCGCGGCGACGGCGTTCTCGGTGCGCCCGGCGAACGGGACCAGCAGCAGCGACTCCAGGCACGCGTCGGCGGACGCGCCGGCCGCCGCCAGGCGCGCGATCTCCGCCGCGTCCTTGGTCGCCCTCAGCAGCGGCAGGGCGGCCGACAGCGACAGCAGCCGCAGGCCGGGCACCGCGCGCTGGAGGCCCAGGACCTGGAGCGCCCAGGCGCCGTCGGAGATCGCGTAGGCGCCGGCCGGGTGCAGCACCGGCGCGATCGCGGCGTACGGGTCCTGGTCGTCGTCGAAGTCGATCAGCGAGACGCTCGCCACGCCGGTCGCCCGCTCGGCGTCGGCGCGGTCGCGCGACGGGAGGATCATCGCCGGCCCCGCCTCGTGGCGCAGGACGAGCAGCGTGAGGCGATCGGAGACCGCTGCCGGCGCGTAGCCGGTGAAGTACGTCAGGTCGGGTCCGGGCGTGACCAGCACGCCCGCCAGCCCGGCTGCGGCCGCCTGCGCGGCGGCGCGCCGCATGCGGGCGGCGTGGTCGGCGGCGGTGAACGGCGCCGGGCCGGCGATCGCGGCCGTGGGCACCACGGGGGTTCCTCCACGCTGTCGGGGACGGGTGCGCGGACGGTCGCAAGGCGCGTCGCCGGCCGCGATGGCGCGCACCCCCGACCCGCGCGGGTGCGCGCACCCCCGCGCGCGCGAGCCTCACCGCGGCGGCAGGCGCTCGCCGTCGCCGGCGTCGAAGAGCAGGATCTCGGTGGGATCGACCGCCAGGCGCGGGCGCGCGCGTCGAGGCCGGCGCGCAGGCGGCACGTTCGGGCGTCGGGATGCGCTGACCCCCGCGACCGCGGCGGGCGCCGGATCTACGCTGGGAGCGTGCCCATCCACATCAACCACGTCAGCGTCAGCGCGCACGACCTCGACGAGTCCGCGCGCTTCTACCTCGACCTCCTCGGCGCCGAGCCGATCCCGGCGCCGAACTTCGGGGTCCCCGTGCTGTGGCTGGCCGTCGGCGACACGCAGCTGCACCTCTTCGAGCGCGACGTCCAGGCGCCGTCGCACCACCACCTCGGCATCACCGTCGACGACCTCGAGCGGCCGTACCGCGTCGCCGAGCGCTACGACGCGTTCGACCGCGTGAGCTTCGGCAACCACCTCGTCGAGCTGCCCGGCGACGTCGTGCAGCTCTACGTCCGCGACCCGGCCGGCAACCTCGTGGAGCTCGACCAGCGCGAGGTCACCCGCCTGCCCGCCGACATGCGCGCGCAGCTCAAGCCGATCTGGGAGATCAACACGCAGGACGACGCGCAGATGCGCGGGCGCCTCTTCGTCTAGCTCCGGCCGGCCACGACCTGGAACGCGGTCGCGGTGCCGAGCCCGAAGACGAGGTGGGCGGTGAGGTCCTTGCCGAGGGTCTCCAGGTCGTACTTCCAGATCGGCTCGTACAGCTTGGCCGCCGGCAGGATGATGTAGTCGCCGACCCAGACCGTCGCGCCGAACGGCAGGCCGTAGGCGATGTGGGGCCGTCGCAGCGAGCCCGCGACGATGGCGTACTCCACGCCGTTGAGCATCCCGTAGCCCCAATGCATGACGTTGCTGACCAGTGCGGCATGCCGTGCGGGGATCTCGATCCTGAAGAGGCCCTCGAACAGGCGCCGGCCGACCTGGGCCGGAGCGGGCGCGTCGTCCCAGCTCGACAGGCCCGTGGAGAGCTCCCAGTCGCGGAACCGGCTGGCTCCGCCCCCGCGCCGGTAGCGGGAGTACAAGAACGTGTCCATCGCCAGGGTCCCGACCGCTCCGGCGACCATCCCGCTCGCCACCGCGCGCAGCGGGGTCATCTGAGCACCGCGTCGCCGTGCCATGGTTGACGAGTCTTCCACCGGATCCGGCCGCGGCGCAACGGCGGCCGCCCAAAAGGGCCGGGAGCTGGCGCGTGACCGCGCGCGCGCCGCCGCGCGCTGGGACCCTGCGCGGCAGATGAGCCTCCTGACCCGACATCCGGCCGACACGATCTCGGTCCTCACCTACCGCATGGGCGTCCAGGACGCCAACGTGGCCGGCAACGTCCACGGCGGCTGGATCATGAAGCTCTGCGACGACGTCGCCGCGATCGCCTCCACCCGCCTCGCCGCCACGCGCGTGGTCACCGCGACGGTCGACAGCATGAAGTTCCTCTCACCGGTCCATGTCGGCGACGCGCTCACGCTGCGCGCGACCGTCAACGCGGCCTGGCGCTCCTCGATGGAGGTCGGCGTGCGCGTGGAGTCCGAGAACGTCCGGGCCGGCACCGTCACCCACGTCTGCTCGGCCTACCTGACGATGGTCGCGCTCGACGAGGCGGAGCGCCCCACGGCGGTCCCGGCGCTCGTGCCGCTGACCCCCGACGACGACCGCCGCCACCGCGAGGCGCACCTGCGCCGCGAGCTGCGCCTCGCGCGCCCCGGCGAGCTGCGGCGCGTCGCGCCGGCGCCGGCGGCGGTCCGGGCCGCGTGAGCTCATGAGCTTCATGCCTCCCCTCCACCTGAGCCGCCGCGCGCGGTGGATCGTCACGTCCCTCGTGCTGGCCCTTGCCATCGGCGCGACCTCGGCGCCCGCCGCCTCGCCTCAGGCCACCAAGCCTACGATCGTGCTCGTCCACGGCGCGTTCGCCGACGCCTCCAGCTGGAACGGCGTCACGGAGCGCCTCCAGCACGACGGCTATCCCGTCGTCGCCCCGGCCAACCCACTGCGGGGCGTGGCCAGCGACTCCGCGTACCTGCGTGCGGTCCTCGCGTCGATCAAGGGCCCGATCGTGCTCGTCGGGCACTCCTACGCCGGCATGCTCATCACGAACGCGGCGACCGGCAACCCGAACGTCAAGGCGCTGGTCTACATCGCGGCCTACGCCCCGGAGCAGGGCGAGACGGCCACCGCGCTGAACCAGCTCGGCGGCGGAGGCGGTCTCATCGGTCCCGCGACGCTCGACCTCCACCCGTTCCCGGCGGCCGACGGCACCCAGCAGCAGGAGGCCACGATCGAGGTGTCGCAGTTCCACAGGATCTTCTGCGCCGACCTTCCCTCCAAGCAGGCCGCCGTCATGGCCGCCGAGCAGCGGCCCGCCGCCCTCGCCGCGTTCAGCGAGCCGGCGGGCCCGCCCGCGTGGAAGACGATCAAGTCCTATTACATGGTCGCCGGCAACGACCTCGCGATCGGAGCCAAGCCGGAGCGGGCGATGGCCAAGCGGATCGGCGCGGTGACGACGACCGCCAAGGGCGCGTCGCACGTCGTGATGGTCTCCCAGCCGGCGTTCACCACCAAGTTCGTCGAGCGTGCCGCGCAGTAGCGTCCTCCCACCGGCGCCCGGTCACCGGCGTAGCCTCGCGGTCATGACCGAGACCGGCTGGCCGGCGCTGCGCGTCGAGGACTGGACGCCCACCCGCGAGACGCTGCACCGCTGGACGCAGGTGGTCGGCAAGATCCGCCTCGCGCAGGCGCCGATGGTCAACCACTGGTGGCAGGTCACGCTGTACGTGACGCCGCGCGGGCTGACGACGTCGGCGATGCCGACCGGCGACGGCGGCACGTTCGAGATCGAGTTCGACTTCTGCGCCCACCAGCTGCGCGTCACGCTCGAAGGCGGCCAGCATCGCGAGATCGCGCTGGAGCCCAAGTCCGTCGCGACGTTCTACGCGGAGGTCATGGCGGCGCTGGCGTCGCTTGGCCTGTCGGTCCGGATCTGGCCCGTGCCGGTCGAGATCGAGGACGCCGTCCCGTTCGAGCAGGACACGGCGCACGCGAGCTACGACCCCGACGCGGCGCAGCTGTTCTGGCGCCAGCTCGTCCAGGCCGACCGCGTGCTGACCGCGTTCCGCGCGGGCTTCGCCGGCAAGGTCAGCCCGGTGCACTTCTTCTGGGGCGCGATGGACCTGGCCGTGACGCGCTTCTCGGGCCGGCGCGCGCCGCGCCATCCCGGCGGCGCGCCCAACTGCGGCGACTGGGTGATGGTCGAGGGCTACTCGCACGAGCTGGCCAGCTGCGGCTTCTGGCCGGGCGGCGGCGAGGAGGGCGCGTTCTACGCCTATGCCTACCCGGAGCCCGACGGCTTCGGCGCCGCGCCTGTGACGCCGGAGGCGGCGTTCTACTCCGCCGACTTCCGCCAGTTCCTGCTGCCCTACGAGGCGGTCCGGACGGCGGCCGACCCCGACGCGACGTTGTTGGGGTTCCTGCAGACCACCTACGAGGCGGCGGCCGACCTGGGGAGCTGGGATCGCACGGCGCTGGAGTACGTGCCGGTCGAGGGCTCCCGGCCGAACCGCTAACACCAACCGGAACGGACGCGTCCTTCTTGACATGTTGAACCAGAGACTGAACAGACCACTCGCCCTCGCCGGCGCCCTCGCCGTGATCGGAGGTGCCGCCTTCGGTGCCAGCACAGGCGCGTTCGCCGCCGGCAAGCCGGATACCAACGCCCGCTCGACCAACGCCGCCGGAGGCACGATCGCCAAGGTGACCAGCGTGGCGAAGGCGAGCTTCGCCGCGACCACGTCGGCCGGTCAGAAGGTGACCGTCAAGCGGACGGGGACCACGACCTTCCAGAACGGCTCGGGCTCGGGCTCGGCGAAGGTCACGAAGGGCGCGACCGTCCTCGTCCTCGGGAAGGTCAACAGCACCACCATCACGGCGACCCAGGTCGTCGTGGATCCGGCCAACACCGGACCCGGGACGCCGTTCACGCCGTCGCCGGTGATCGCCTTCAAGCGCGGGACGCAGAGCGCGGCGAAGACGGACGGCCAGGTCCCGACGGACTACAAGGAAGGCTCCGGGACGATCGTCAAGGGAACCACCGCGAACAAGGCGACCAAGGCGGCGCTGGCGGCCTATCCCGGCGGCGTCATCGACCGCGTCGTCAAGCTGAGCGACGGCACCTACGAGATCCACACCATCGGCGTCAACTGGCCGCACCACATCTTCGCCGACCCGGCGGAGAAGGTCGTCGGCGCCAACTAGCGGCGGCCCGAGGACCTGGGCGGCGTGCGCAGCACCACCGCGATCACGCCGCCCACGCCGACGAGCTGGACGAGCGGCGCGCAGCCGGGCGCCCAGCGCGTCAGCGCGCCGCCCAGCGCGGCGCCGGCGACGAGGCCCACGAGGATCTGCAGGCTGCCGGCGGCCTGACGCAGGCCGCCGCCGGAGGCCAGGCGGATCGCGACGCCGGTGAGCGTTCCCGTGAGGTAGGTCGTCGACAGGCCGGCGACGCCGAAGCGCTGGGTCGTGCTGCTCTGCATGCCCAGCGCGATCGCGTTGACCGCCAGCAGCGGCAGCTGGACCGACGAGCCGGGGTGCGCGCCGGCCGCCTCCCAGCCGATCGCGAAGAGGGCGAAGACGCCGAGCTGCGCCAGCAGGGCCCGCGTCACGGTCGGCGGCCAGACGCCGTCGCCCGGCTGCGGCGTGCCGGCCACGCGGGCGCCGACGACGCAGCCCGCGACGAAGGCGGCGATCGCCAGCCCCGCGTGCGCGACCAGCCTCCCGTCGCCGGTCCCGGCGCCCAGGCCGAGCAGCACCATGTTGCCGGTCATGACGCTGGTGAACGCGCCCCCGAGGCCGAGGAACCCGACCGCGTCGGTGGCGCCGCTGACCACGGCGAGGACGACGACCAGCGCGTGACGGCGCGCGAGGGAGACGCCACCGCTCGGATGGTCTCCGTCGCCGACCGCCGCCACCTCGTCCGGCCGCGGCCGGACCGCGACGCCGGGGTCCGTCACGTCCGCGGCTGGAGCTGTTCGAAGCGCATGGCGATCAGCTCTCCAGAGCGCTGAACGTGCTTCTTCATCGCGTCGCGCGCCAGCGCGGGGTCATGGGCGGCGATGGCGCGCGCGATCTCGCGGTGCTGGGCGACGTTCTCCTGCAGGAGGTGCGAGCTGCCGCTCAGGGCGCCCCAGGTCACGTTGCGCGGGAAGCTCTGGTGGAGCGTGTCGATGGTCTCCGCCAGGCGCCGGTTGCCGGCGGCGCTGAGGATCACCTCGTGGAACAGGTCGTTCGCCTCGCTCCAGCGCGGGCGCCCCGAGGCCTGGTCGTCGCCGGCGGGGGTCGCCTCGACCGCGTGCCGGAACAGCTCCTCGGCCTCGTGCAGCCGCTCGATCTCGGCGTCGCGCGCGAGGTTGGCGGCCAGCTCGGCCGCGAAGCCCTCGAGCTCGGCGCGCACGGCGTAGGCCTCGTGGATGTCGCGCAGCGTCGGGCCGCACACCAGCGCCCCGCGGTGCGGGACGACCTCGACCAGCCGCTGGGCCTGCAGGGCGCGCAGCGCCTCGCGCACCGGCGTGCGGCTGGTGCCGTACTGCTCGGCCAGGCGCTCCTGGCGCAGCCACGTCCCGGTCGCGAGCTCGCCGGACAGGATGCTCTCGCGCAGCCTGTCGGCCAGCCCCTCGACGGTGGCCTTCTCAGGCGGTGGCGTGCTGGACATGGAGGGCAACCCTACCTCCCGGTCCTCAGACGTGCCCAAATCGATCGAGCGCGTCGACCAATGTGAGGCCTTCAGCGAGCGCGGCGCGGACCTGCTGCTCCGTCGCGCCCATCGCCTCGGCCTGCTCGAGCACTGCCTCGACGACGCCCGCCGGGATGACGACCGCGCCGTCGGCGTCGGCCAGGATGAAGTCGCCCGGATGGACCGTCACCGCCAGCGCGGTCGCGCCCGGCAGCGACACCGGGACGTCCCAGCCGGTCACCTTCCAGCGGCCGATGGACTGGATCGGCGTGCGGTAGCGCGCGTAGACGGGGTAGTCGAGCGCGCCGAGCCACGCGACGTCGCGGATCCCGCCGTCGACCAGCGCGCCGACCGAGCCGCGCTCCCGCATGCCGATCGCGATCAGCTCCCCGAAGAAGCAGACGCCCTCGCCGCCGCCGCTCCAGACCGAGACCGAGCCCGGCGTCAGCGCCGCGCACGCGCGCATCTTGTCGGCGTCGCCGCCGGTGCGCTCGTAGGGCGCCATCTGGCCCCGGATCGGGAACGCCCACCCCGCGAGCTTGCCCGCGTCGGCCGGGTAGGGCGAGAACGCGGCCGCCAGGCCCTGGTCGGGCAGGTCGAGCGCGTCGAGGACGTCGGCGACGTTGGCGGTGTCCACGTCCAGGTACCGGCGGCGGATCGCCTCGGCGTGGTCGATGTCGGTCATGTGCGTCTTGTCCTTCGATCAGATGGAGGGGATGAGGCCGCCGTCGACGCGGATCACGCTGCCGGTGATGTACGACGCGCCCTCGCCGGCGAGGAACGTCGCGGCCGCGCCGTACTCGTCGGGCCGGCCGTAGCGGCCGAGCGGGATCGTGGCGGTGCTGGCCTGCTGGACGTCGTCGACGGTCCGGCCCTCGCGCTGCGCGCGCGCCTCGTCGAGCTGCGTGATGCGGCCTGTGGCGATCCGCCCGGGCAGGATCACGTTGGCGGTGATCCCGTCGCGGCCGACCTCGCCGGCGAGCGTCTTGGACCACCCGACGAGGGCCGCGCGCAGCGCGTTGGAGACCCCGAGGTTGGGGATCGGCGCGATCACGCCCGACGACGTGCTCGTGATGATCCGGCCCCAGCCGGCCGCGCGCATCGCGGGCAGCACGAGGTCGGTGACGCCGATGACGCCGGCGACCATCGACTGGAAGTGGCTCGTCCACACCTCGGTGGGCACGCCGGCGGCGGTGCTCGGCGGCGGGCCGCCGGTCATGTTGACGAGGATCGCGACCTCGCCCAGCGCCGCGCGCACGCGGTCGAGGTTCTCCGCGGCCACGCCGAGGTCGCCGATGTCCCACCCGACGGCCAGCGCGGTGCCGCCCGCGGCCTCGATGTCCGCGACGGTGTCGCGCGCGGGCGCGAGCGCGATGTCCGCCGCGGCGACCTTCACGCCCTCGGCGGCCAGGGCGCGGGCGATCGCGCCGCCGAGCCCGCCGCCCGCGCCGAAGACCAGGGCCGTCCGGCCGGCGATGTTCAAGTCCATGGTCTGCTCCTGTGGTCGATCGTGTCCGTGGTCATGGCGCTTCAGTCCAGGACGCCGCCGTCGGCGAACGCGACGACCGCGCCGGCGTCCTCCGCGGTCGCCCGCACCCACGCGTGACGCGCGCAGACGATGTCCTGGATCGCGACCCCGGAGGAGTCGAACAGCGTGATCTCGTCCGCGCTGGTGCGGCCGGGCGCCTGGCCCTCCAGCACCGCGCCGAGCTCCGGGCCGAGGTCGGCCTCGGCGACCGCGCCCGCCGCCAGCGCGACGGAGAACTTGCCGTCGAGCAGCGCCTCCTCGCGGCCGTCGCCGATGACGCGGCAGCGCGCGAGGGCGGCGGGCTCGATCTCGGTGCGGATGCCGATGGCGCCGACGTGCTGGCCGGGCTCGAGGTGGCGCTCCAGGAGCACGGGCTCGGGAGCGTTGGTGGCGGTGACCACCACGTCGGCGCCCGCGACCGCCTCGTCGACCGTCGCCACCGCCCGCGCGGCGATGCCGGCCTCGGCCTCGACGCGCGCGGCGAAGGCGTCGCGGCGCTCCGCCGAGCGCGAGTACACCACCAGCTCGTCCAGCTCGGGCGAGAGGATGCGGTGCGCCAGCACCGAGTACCAGGCGAGCGTCCCGGTCCCGAGCATGCCGATCGTGCGTGCGCCCGGACGCGCCAGCGCCTTGGTGGCCAGCGCCGCGCCGGCCGCCGTGCGGACCGCGGTGACGTAGACCGCGTCCATGATCGCGAGGATCGAGCCGTCCTGGTCGTCGAGCAGCAGCATCAGCGAGGAGAGGTTCGCGCCGGGGCCCTGCTCGGGGAAGCGGGCCAGCACCTTGACGCCCAGGGCCGTGGAGGCGGTGTCGTGGCCGGCGAGGATCTTCAGCCACGCGCGCCGGTCGCCCGGCAGCCGCAGCCACAGGTTCGGCGCGGCGGTCACGTGCCCGTGGGCCTGCGACGCGAAGGCTGCCCGCTGCAGCTCGATGGTGTCCTCGAGGGTCAGCAGGCGGCGCATCTCGGACAGGCCGATGACGCGCGTCCCGGGACGGACGGAGGCTGACGTGGCCATCAGGCCTCGATCACGTAGAGGCCGGGGTCGCGCGAGGAGAGCACCTCGCAGCCGTCCTCGGTGATGACGATGTCCTCCTCCGACCCATAGGTCATGTCGTCGTCGCGGAGGTAGGCCTCGCACGACAGCACCATCCCGGGCTCGAGCACCTGCTCGCTGTCGTAGCGGACGAACGGCGGCTCGCTGCCCTGCAGGCCGAGGCCGTGGCACAGGTGCATGAACGGCGGGCCGAGGTAGTTGCCGAACTGCTCCTCGGTGTAGCCGCAGTCGCGGTAGAACCCGGCCATCAGCTCGATCACCGCGCGGAACGTGACGCCGGGCTTGAGCGCCTCGTCCACCGAGCGGCTGACGACCGCGCGGATGTTGTCGTGGTGGCGGGTCTGCTCGGCGGTCGGCTCGCCGACCACGGCCATGCGGTTGAACTCGCCCCAGTAGCCGTTGACGATCACGCCCGAGTCCACGAACAGCAGCTGGCCGGGCTCCAGCGCGTACTCGGGCAGCGGCCCGAGCATCCGCGACGCGTGCCCGAGGCCGCGCGACTTGGCCTCGGAGACCAGCAGCAGCTGCGCGTAGGGCGGCCGGTAGGCGCCGGACTCGATCAGCGCGGCGCCCACCGCGCGCGCCGCGTCGACCTCGGTGTCGCCCGCGCTCAGGCGCGAGAACGCCAGCGCCAGGCCGTCGCCGTTGATGCGGTCGGCCTCGCGGACGTAGGCGACCTCGGCGGGCGTCTTGATCGCCCGCAGCTCCCACAGCAGCGCCGAGGCGTCGACCAGCGCGCCGCCGTCGAGCCGGTCCTCGAGCGCGCGCAGCTCGTTGACGGGCATCGCCAGCCGCTGGTCGAAGCCCAGCTCGGCGCCGATCCGGCCCCGGTGCAGGCCGCGGGCGGCGAGCGCGTCCGCCAGCTCCGCGCCGCTGAACGGCGGCGCGTAGGCCACGATGTCCTCGACCCATGAGGCATCGCGAGCGTTCTCGGCGTTCACGCCATAGAGGAACAGGAACGGGTCGCCCTCGCGCGGCAGCACCATCACGTGCGGGCGCGAGAAGTTCAGCTGGTAGTCGCGCGGCATGTGGCCGCTGAGGTAGTAGTAGTTCAACCCGGCGCTGAAGTCGCCGGTGACGAGCAGCGCGTCGAGGCCGTCGCGCTCCATCAGCGCGCGGGCCCGCTGGCCGCGCGCGCGCAGCTCGTCCTTCTCGAAGGGGGGAGTCATAGGGGTTCCTTGTTTCGGAGGTGGGACAGCGGCCGTCAGGTCGCCAGGACGCAGCCGTCCTTGCGGGGGTCCGACGCGCCGTGAAGCTCGGCGCCGACGCGCAGGATCGCCTGGGCGCCGCCGGCGCCGAAGTTGCTGAGGGGTCCGATCTCGTGGCCGCGCGCGCGCAGGCCGTCGGCGACCTGCTCGTCGAAGGCCGGCTCCACACCGACCGAGCGGCCGTCGAGGAAGCGGGCGCGCGGCGCGGCCAGCGCCTCGCCGACGCTCATGTCGTGGTCGACCAGGTGGCGCAGGATCTGCATCTGGCCCTGGGGCTGCATGAAGCCGCCGACGACGCCGAGGCAGCCGGCGAACGCGCCGCCACGGCCCAGCATCCCGGGGATGATGGTGTGGTACGGCCGCTTGCCCGGCGCCAGGCGGTTGGGGTGGCCCGGGTCCAGGACGAACCCCTTGCCGCGGTTCTGCAGCGTAATGCCGAGCCCGTTCACGCCGAGGCCCGACCCGAAGCCCGAGTAGAGGCTCTGGATGAACGAGCACGCGTTGCCCTCGCCGTCGACGACGGCCAGGTACACCGTGTCGGTGGCGGGCCCCGGCGCCGCGCGGTCGGCCGCCTCGTGGCCGATCAGCGCGCGCCGCCGCGCCAGGTGCTCGGAGCTGAGGAGCCGCTCGACGTCGACCTCCTCGACCAGCGGGTCGGCGAGGTGCGCGCTCGCGTCGTCGAAGGCGAGCTTGAGGGCCTCGATCGCCGCGTGCTCCTCGGCGACGCGGTCGTCGTGGCCGGACTGCGCGAAGATCCCGAGCGCTTCGAGCGCCACGACGCCCTGGCCGGGCGGCGGCAGCTCGAAGACCGTCACGTCGCGGTAGGGGCGCGCGAGCGGCGTCACCCAGCGAGCGCCGGCGAACGCGGCGAGGTCGCTCGCCCGGAGCGGACCGCCGGCCCGCTCGACGGCGGCGCCGATGCGCTCGGCGGGCTCGCCGCGGTAGAAGGCGTCGGGGCCGCCGTCGGCGATCAGCGCGAGCAGGCCCGCCAGGTCGTCGTTGACGAACGCCTCCCCCGCCGCCGGCGCGCGACCGCCGGGCAGGAAGGTGGCGCTCGCGGCCGCGTCGCCGGCGATGTTCCCGGCGTGCATGGCCCACTCGGCGGCGATCTGCGGCGTGACCGCGAAGCCCTCGCGGGCGCAGCGGATCGCCGGCTCCAGCACGCGGCGCAGGCCGAGGCGCCCGTGGCGCTCCAGGAGCCGGGCCCAGGCGTCGACCGCGCCGGGCACGGTCACGGTCCACGGGCCGGTGCGCGGCATCTCGGCGTGTCCGGCGGCGGCGATCGCGTCGAGCGTCGCGCCGGCGCCGGAGGGGCCGGCCCCGTCGAGGGCGTCCGGCGCGGACGCCCCCGCGGGCCAGTACAGCGCGAACGCGTCGCCGCCGATCCCGGTCGCCCGGGGCTCGACGACGCACAGCGTCGCGGCGGCGGCGACGGCGGCGTCGGCCGCCGTCCCGCCCGCTTCGAGCATCTCGACGCCCGCCCGCACCGCGAGCGGCTGGCTGGTCGCGACCATGCCGCGGGCGGCGGGCGCCCGCAGCTCGTGCGCGCGTCCGGCCAGCGGCTCCGGCGTGGCCGGCGTCGCGCTCATCCGGCGGCCGCTCCCGTCGTCGCGGTCTCGGCCGACCCGGCGTCGATCGTGTCGAAGGCGATGAACGACGAGTCCAGCGGCTTGTCCCACTCGCCCAGGCCGCGCCAGAAGCTCTCGTTCGCGCTCCAGGTCGCCGGCGTCAGCGCGGGCGTGCCGGCCTGCGGGTACATCTTGCGGCTGACGTACACGTCGTAGACGTCGGGCAGCAGCGAGGCGTCGAGGTCCGGGAGCGTCTTCTTGGCCTCCGCGACCCAGGCGTTCTTGTCCTTGTAGGCCTCGTTGTAGCCCTTCTGCAGGTCCCCGACGAACTCGGTGAGCCGCTGGCCGTCCTTCTGGTACTCAGCGTCGGTCACGATCCACGCCGTGCCGACCGCCTGGCCCGCGCCGCCGGCCAGGTCGGACCAGCTGGCGAGCAGGTGGTAGTCGCCGCGCTTCTTGAGCTGGGCGTAGTTGATGGACTCCAGCGAGCTCGCGTCGAGCTGGTTGGCGACCATCGCCTGGGCGCGCCGCGAGGACTCGGCGAGCGAGATGAACTTCACCTTGTCCGCGATCGCCGGGACCTTCTGCTTGACGATGTTCTTGACGAAGATCTCGGTCTGCGAGCCGGGGCCCTGGTAGCCGATCTTCTTGCCGGCGAGGTCGCTCATGGTCGCCACGTCGGGATCGCCCACGAGCACGTACTCGGGCGTGGTCTGCGCGACGTAGATGACCTTGATCGGCAGGCCCTTGGCGACCGCGGACGCCGCCTGGTCGAAGTCGACGTTGCCGACGTCGATGCTCTTGCGCTGCAGGCCCGCGATGACGGCGCTGTCGTCGTTGAGCGTCTGCACCTTGGCGCCGGCGGCCTGCAGGCCGAACTGGTCGGCGACGTCGTTGGGATCCAGGGCGGACGCATAGGCGACCTTGATCCCGTTGGTCGACGGCGCCGACGACGCGGTCGTGCTGCTCGATCCGGACCCGGCGCTCGACGAGCCCGAGTTGTCGCTGGAGCTCCCGCACGCGCTCACTCCAAGCGCGACGGCGCCCACCACGACGGCGGCGATGCTTCTCCTCATGCTGTTCATTCCTTAGGCCTGTTGGCGATAGCTCTCGTGCCACCGGCGCATCCAGAGCCGCTCGACGAGCTGCACGACGCCCGAGAACGACACTCCGATGACGGTGACCACCACGACGTAGAACATGACCCGGTCCGTCTGAAACGCATTGGCGGAGAGCTGGATCGCTCCCCCGATGCCGGTCGCCGCGAACAACAGCTCCGCGACGACCATGCCCTTGACCGCGCGAGCGGCCCCAATGCGCAACCCTGCGAAGATGAAGGGGAGCGCGCCCGGCAGCGTGACCTTCAGGAACAGCTGCCGCGAGTTGGCGCCGAACGACCGGACGACGTCGTTCAGCATCGCGTCGGCGTTGCGCACTCCGGTGTAGGTGGTGACGATGATCTCGAAGATCGCGAACAGCACCACCGCGATCACGCGCGGCTTCTGGTCGAGGCCGAACCACACGATCAGCAGCGGCACCAGCGCCGCCTCGGGGATCACGTAGCCGGCCGACACGATGGGGTTGAGCGCGGTCGCGACGCCGCGGTAGGTCCCCATGAGGATCCCGATGAGCACGCCGAGCACCGCGGCGATCGCGAAGCCGAACAGGATGCCCTTGGCGGTCTGGCCGAGCGTCGACCAGAAGGCGGAGGTCGGCACGATGTCGACCGCGGCCTTGAAGACCGAGGTCGGCGGCGCGAGGAAGAGGTCGCCCTCGTGGTCGCCCAGCAGCTGCCAGCCGACCAGGACGACGAGGACGAAGCAGAGCTGCAGCAGGCGCTGGCGCGAGAGCAGGCTGCGCCGCACCACCTCGCGACGCGCCAGCACCTCGCGCTCGACGACGGCCGTGCGGATCATGCCGGCACCTCCTCATGACCGCCGAGGCGGTCCTCGAGATCGCGCATCAGGGCAAGCGCGCGCTGATCGGTGAGCAGGCCCTGCCGCGAGCGCGGACGCGGCAGGTCGATCGTCGCCTCGTGGACGATCGCCCCGGGGCCCATGACGATCACGCGGTCGGACAGCAGGACCGCCTCGTCGATCGCGTGCGTGACGAAGATGACGGTCGTCCGGGCGTGCTCCCAGATCTGCAGGAGCTCGTCCTGCATGCGCTGGCGGCTGATGGCGTCCAGCGCGCCGAACGGCTCGTCCATGAGCAGGACGCGCGGTCGGACCGCGAGCGCGCGGGCCAGCCCGACCCGCTGCTGCATGCCGCCTGACAGCTCGCGCGGGTAGTGGTCGCGGAAGCCGGCGAGGCCGACGAGCTCGAGGTACTCCATGGCCCGCGCCTCGCGCTCGGCCTTGGGCAGCCCGGCGAGCTCGAGCGGCATCAGGACGTTCTTGATGATCGTGCGCCACGGCAGCAGGCCCGGCGACTGGAACACCGTCGCGCGGTCGGTCCCGGGGCCTTCGACCGGGCGACCGCCGACCAGCAGCTCGCCGCCCGTCGGCTGCTGGAGCCCCGCCGCGATGCGGACGACGGTGCTCTTGCCGCAGCCCGACGGCCCGATGATCGACACGAACTCGCGCGGGGCGATGTCGAAGCTGACGTCGTCCAGCGCCCGGGTGCGGACGCGCTCGCGCCCCACGATGCGCTCGTAGTGCATCGACAACCCGCGGGCGACGACACCGCTGCCGAGCTCGGCGTCGGGGCCGCCGACAGGGGTGGCGAGGTTCGTCGTCATGGCGTTGGTCATGGGCGGTGGGGAGCAGATCGCGTGCAATCAGCTGCACTTCGGATCCAATCTGCGCGGCACCGTATACGACCTTGACGGACGAATGCAAGGAATCCCGACCGGCCGATGTCGAAGCCGGTTTGGACCGCGTGGCGAGGCGCGCTCTGGTATTTCGGGCGCGCGACGCCGGATCAGGCCGCGGCCCGGCGGCCCTCGCCCAGCGACCGGAGCCGGTGCAGCGCCTCGCGCTCCAGCTGGCGGCTGCGCTCCTCGCCGACCCCGAGCCGCGCGCCGATGTCGGCGTGCGCCTCGGGCTCCGCGCCGCGCAACCCGTAGCGGCGCATGAGGACCTCGCGGTGGCGGGCGGGCAGCGTGCCGAGCATCGCCCACGCCTGCCGGTGGGTCTCGCGGTCCTCGGTGTGCTGCCACGGGTCGACGGCCTCGCGGTCGGCGATCAGGTCGCCGAGCGGGGAGCCGTCCTCGCCCAGCGGTTCGTCGAGCGAAGCGGTCACGAACGCCGCTGCGCGCAGCGTCTGCACGCGGCGGAGGCTGAAGCCGGTGCGCTCGGCGATCGCCTCCGCCGACGGCGGGCCCGGCGTCAGCCGCTCCAGCTCGCGCTCGGCGCGCTGGATCGCCGCCAGCCGGTCCGAGGCGTTGGACGGGATCCGGATCGTCCGCGCGTCGCCGACCGCGGCGCCGAGCGAGCGCCGGATCCACCAGACCGCGTAGGTCGAGAACTTCAGGCCGCGCCGGTGATCGAACTTCTCGACGGCGCGGACGAGGCCGACGGTCCCCTCCTGCACGAGGTCGTCGTAGGACGCGCCGCGCCCGCGGTAGCGCTGCGCGAGCCAGTAGACGAGCCGCAGGTTGCCCTCGATCATCTGCTCCTTGGCGGCGAGGTCGCCGCGCTCGATGCGCTGGGCGAGCTGGATCTCCTCGGCGGAGGTGAGGAGGCGATCGTCGCCGCGCGCCATCACGCCACCGACGCGAGCACGGGACGCGGAGCTGCGGCGCCGGCCTCGGCGCACCGGATCAGCTCGTCGAGCGCGGGCGACGGCGCCTCGTCGCGCCACAGCAGCGCGAACTCGACGCACCGGACCGGGTCGATGGCGCGCGCGACCACGTCGCCGACCGCCGCGTCGGGCGCGGTCGTCAGCGCCAGGGCGTCGCCGGCGGCGACCGCGGCGAGCACCGCCGGTCCGGGCCCGCCGCGCTCCAGCGCCGCTGTGACGTGCAGCCCGCCGAGGGCGTCGGCGACCAGCCGGTCGTAGCCGGCGCCGTCGCGGTGCCCGGTGACGACGAACCGCTGGCCCTCCAGCTCCGGCGCCGCGATCGGCCCGTCGGCGGCGGCCAGGCGGTGGCCCGGTCCGGCCAGGACGTGCCAGGGTTCGCGGCCGAGACGCACCCGGCGCAGCTCCGCCGACGCGAGCTCGGACGGCGCGATCATCGCGTCCAGGCGCCCGTCGCGCAGGTCGCGCAGCAGCGTGCCGTCGTAGGACTCGACGACGGTCAGCTCGACGGCCGGGCGCTCGCGCCCGAAGCGGCCGAGGAGCGCCGCGGTCCCGGGCCAGCCGGCGCCGGTGGCGATCCCGAGGCGCACGCTGCCCACCAGCCCCTCCTCGAGGTCGCGCCCGGTGGCCAAGGCGGCGTCGGCGGCCGCCAGCGCCGTGCGGGCGCGCTCGAGGAACAGCTCGCCGGCGGCGGTGAGGTCCACCCCGCGCGTGTGGCGGGCGAAGAGCTGGACGCCCAGCTCGGACTCCAGGCGCCGGATCTGGGTCGACAGCCCCGGCTGGGCGACCCAGAGCCGCTCCGCGGCGCGCGTGAAGCTCCCCTCCTCGGCGATCGCGACGAAATAGCGCAGATGTCGCAGCTCCATGGCTCAGGCCGCCTCTCCCGTTGATCCGAACATGACGCTGACGCTAAGTCCGATCGCGGCCCGTCGCATCACCAGCACTGACAGTCTTGGGCCACCTGACAGCCGCCCCTGGTAGCCGCCCGCGCACCGCGATCGAGCGCCGGAACGCCGACGACCCAGCGACCGCGCGGGGCCGCTGGGTCGTCGGGTCGCGCTGGGGTCAGCGGAGGCGGGCGCCGGTCAGGACGCGGGCGTGGCGAAGCGCCCCGCGCCGGGCTGGTCGGCCGCCGCCCGGCCGTTGCCGCCGCGGTCGGTCGGGGCCCAGGCCTGGTCGACCTCCGAGGGGAGCCGCTTGACCTCGAAGGCCAGCACGATCCGCGTGGCGCCGACGGCGACCGCCCAGATCCCGCCGACGGTGACCAGCGCGGCCAGCGTCGCGCCGGGGTTGGCGAGCGCGAGCACGCCGAGCGGGATCTCCAGCAGGCCGGTGATCATGACCAGCCACCAGTCGGGCAGGAGCCGGCGGGCGGCGAAGGCGCCGGAGACCGTGATCGTCCCGACCACGATCAGCCACGCGCCGAGGAAGATCGACAGCGCGACGATCCCGGGACCGGGCCAGGCGATGATGACGATGCCCGCGCCGATCGACAGCAGCCCGGTCAGGACGTTCGCCCGCCGGACGCGCGCGTCGATCCCGGTGGTCAACGCATAGGTGATGCCCTGGAAGATGAACAGCGCGCCGATGAAGGTCGCGAGGCTGCGGATCGACCAGTCGATGCTGAAGATCAGGACGCCGGCGACGATCAGCGCCAGGCCGTTGACGAGCAGCCGCCACCAGTTGGCGGCGATGCGCTCGGCGACGTCGCGGGTGAGCTTCTGACCCAGGTCCGGCAGGGTGCCGGGGGCGACGAACATGGTGAGTCCTCCTAAGACGGCTTCGATGTGCCCGCAGCCTGCGCGCGCCTGAGCGGTGCGGCCTAGACGCGGTCGGCCGCGAGGCCATCGCGCCGGCGTATGGGCGCGGGGCGGCGCTCACCACACGTTCAGCTGGTTGCGGACCACGGTCACGCCGCGGACGCCCTGGGCGATCCGCTCGGCGGCCTCGCGCTGGTCCGCGGTCTCGACGGCGCCGCACAGCGTCACCGTGCTGGGCCCGTCGACGTCGACGTCGATGCCGTACGCCGGCACCGCGTCGTCGCCGATCAGCGCGTCGAGGACCGCCGCCTCGAGCCGCGCCTCCGCTCGGTGGTTGACGCCGACCCGGCGCGTGCGCAGCTCGTCGTCGACGGCGCGCACGCCCGGGACGCCCCGGACGGTGCGCACCACCTCCGCGCGCTGGTGGAGGTTGACGACGCTGCCGCGCAGGACCACCTCGCCGTCGTCGCGGCACTGCACGGCGAGCTCCGACACATCGACGTGCGGGGCGGCGGCGAGCGCCTCGATGATCCGGCCGCGAAGCGCGAGAGCGGACAAGATCCTCAGTGATGCACGAGGTGCGCGAGGCGCTCGCGCAGTTCGCGGAGCTTCGCCTGGACCTTCTCGACGGTCGCGTCGCGGCGCTGGTGGCGCAGCTCCTTGCGGGCCTTGGCGCGCGCCTGGTGGGCGGCCTCCTCGGCGCCGGCGATCTCGGCCTCGACGTCGGTGCGGGCGAAGCGCTCCAGGTGCCCGCCGCGCTCGGCCATCACGGCGTCCACGGCCGTCGGGCCGTTCTCGCCCACGTCGGCGAGCACCGCCGTCTGGCCGTTGCCGATGGAGCGCGCGATGTGCTCGAGCACGCTGTCGGCCTCGTCGTCGTCCTCGGCGTCGACGATCGCGCCGGCCAGGAGGCCGAAGGCGCCGCCGAGCAGGACGCCGAGCGGACCGGCGAGGATGCCGACCAGCAGCCCGATCGTGCCGCCGGTCAGCGTCGCGAGGCCCTCGTCCTCGTGGCCCGACTCGTCGCGGACGTGCAGCGTGCCGTCCTCGGCGCGCTGCACCACGGCGCCGTCGCGCAGGTCGATCTGCCCCGCGTCGGCGAGCTGCTTGAGGCGCGCTAGGGCCTCGTACGCCTCGCTGTCTTCGCTGAAGGTGGTGACAATGACGTTCTCGTCCATGCCCCGAGCATGCGTCCGCGCCGCCGCCGGGCTATACGCCCGGCGTGTCGCCGCCATACCGCCGGCGTCTCTCACGCGGCGGGGCGCAGGGCGCGCACGGGCGCGGGCGCGCGGTGGCGCCGCAGCGCGCCGCGAGCGCGCCGCAGACCCTGCTCGATGAGCTCGTCGGCGTGCCCGAAGTCCGTGGGCAGCAGGCCCGGGAGCGCCGGCGCGGGCAGCACGACCAGGTCCACGCGGTCGCCGTAGCGGGCGACGTCGTCGGCCAGCCGCCGCGTGATCGCCCGCGTGATGGCGGTGATGCCGGCCGCCATGGCGCCGCGCGGCGCCTCCTCGAGCCGCGACGACCCCAGCGCGGAGAGGACGAAGACGCGGTCGGCGCCGAGCTCGACGGCATGGGTGATCGGCGCGTTGTTGACGAGGCCACCGTCCATCAGCAGCCGGCCGTCCCAAACGACCGGCGGGAACACGCCG